>CAVJBM010000146.1:0-3438 GCA_963647775.1 Anaerovibrio sp. | reverse complement strand
GTATGGTAGGAGAACTGTTGAGTTATGGTGAAATATATTTGCAAACGAGTTCTGCTCTTGCCGGTCATCCTCCTTTTCGCGACCATGCTGATCTTCGTGTTCATCAACCTGAGCCCGGTGGATCCGACCCACCAGATGCTCCCGGCGGAGTACACCCAGGAGATGGTGGACGAACTGCGGGGCGAGCTTGGCCTGGATGACCCGCTGCCCGTCCGCTATTTCAACTGGATCAAGGGTGTGCTCCAGGGGGACTGGGGCACGTCCTACGCGACCCGCGGCCTGGTGTGGGACGAGGTGGCGTACCGTATCCCGACGACCATCAAGCTGTCGCTGCTGACGACGCTGCTGGTCATCCTTGTGGGGATGCCGCTGGGCATCCTGTGCGCCGTGAAGCAGTACAGCTTCTATGACGGCGCGGTAAACGTGATCTCCAAGCTGCTGGGCGCGTTCCCGGCCTTCTGGCTGGCGCTGATGCTGATGCTGCTGTTCTGCAGCAAGCTGGGCTGGTTCCCGGCCTACGGGATCAAGACCTGGGACAGCTGGATCCTGCCGGTGGTGACGCTGGCGCTGCCCAACATCGCCGGCTACGTCCGCAACGCCCGCAGCTCCATGCTGGACTGCATCCGTCAGGACTACATCAGAACGGCCCGCAGCAAGGGCGCCAGCGAGGGCGTGGTGGTCTGGCGTGACGCTCTGCGCAACGCCTCCCTCCCCCTCATCACCATCATCGGCTCCACCTTTGCCAACCTGGTGGGCGGCGCCGTGGTGGTGGAAAAGGTCTTTGCCATCCCCGGCGTGGGCTCCAAGGTGGTGGAGGCCATCAATACCAGCGACACCCCGGTGGTGCTTGCCTGCACCGTGATCATCTCGGTCATCTTTGTGGCGGTGACGCTGCTGATCGACATTGCCTATGCCATTGTGGACCCGCGGATCAAGGCGTCCTTTGTCAAAAGCGCGGCCAGAAAGGCCAAAACCGGCGGCAAGACCGTGAAAGGAGGGGCATGACCATGCTGAAAGCCAAAAAGCGCCGCGGAGACGCGGCCTATGCCAGCCAGCTGAAGGCCCACAGCAGCATGTATGAGGCGTGGGAGCGGCTGAAGCACCGGCCGGCGGCCATGATCTCCCTGGCGGGCATCATCCTGATCGTGCTGCTGGCCGTCTTTGCGGATGTGCTGGCGGATTACAACACCATGGCGGTGGCCCAGAATGCCGCGGAAAAGCTGCAGGGCCCCAGCCTGCGCCACATCCTCGGCACGGACAAGTTCGGCCGCGACCTCTTTGCCCGCATCATTCACGGGGCCCGCATCGCACTGATCATGGGCGTGGGCGCCACGTTCCTGTCCATGCTGATCGCGGTGATCCTGGCCTCGCTGGGCGCGCTGTGCGGCAACAAGGTGGACAACGTCATCATGCGGGTGATGGATATTCTCAGCTCCATCCCCGGCCTGGTCATCGCGCTGGCCATCTGCGCCGGCCTGGGCGCCGGCCTGTGGCAGCTGGTGGTGGCCCTTACGGTCCAGGCCATCCCCTATCAGACGCGGATGGTCCGCAGCCGCGCGCTGAGCATCGCACAGAACGAATACATTGAGGCGGCCCGCCTTCAGGGCGCCGGCATCGGCCACATCATCGTCCGCCACCTGCTGCCCAACCTGGCCAGCATCGTGATCGTGACGGCCACCGGCAACGTCTCTTACAATATCCTGATGGGTGCGACCCTGAGCTTCATCGGCCTGGGTGTGGCGGCGCCCCGTCCCGAGTGGGGCCTGATGCTCTCCGAGAGCATGACCTATATGGCCCGATACCCCTATATCACCATCGTCCCCGGCTGCGCGATCGTCCTGACCGCACTGTGCATCAATACCTTCGGAGACTGTCTCCGGGATGCCTTTGATCCGCAGCTGAAGGGCCGGGCATAAGGAGGCAGACCATATGGATGGACCTGTATTGGAGATACGTGATCTGAGCGTCCGCTACACCACGGACGGGATCATTTCCCGGGCGGTCAACCACATCAGCCTGGAGATCGCGGAAGGCGAGATCCTCGGCCTGGTGGGCGAGACCGGCGCCGGCAAGACCACAACGGCCCTGGCCATGCTGGGCCTGCTGCCCAAATATACCGCGCAGATCGAGGGCTCGATCCGCTTCAAGGGACAGGAGATCGTGGGCGCGGACGCCAAGACGATGCGCGCCATCCGCGGCAAGCACATTTCCATGATCTTTCAGGACCCGATGACCAGCCTGAACCCCACCCTGCGGGTGGGGACCCAGATCGCCGATGTGATCCGCTGGCACGACAAGACCCTGACCAAGGCCCAGGTGGAGGCCCAGGTGGACCGCCTGCTGGAGACCGTCGGCATCCCCGCCGCCCGAAAGGCGGAGTACCCCCATCAGTTCTCCGGCGGCATGAAGCAGCGCATCATGATCGCCATTGCCATCGCCTGCTCGCCCGATCTGCTCATCGCCGATGAGCCCACCACCGCCCTGGACGTGACCATCCAGGCCCAGGTGATGAAAATGATGCGGGGCCTGCAGAAGGACCTGGGCTCCTCCGTGCTGCTGATTACCCACGACCTGGGCCTGGTGGCCAACTTCTGCGACCGGGTGGCCATCATCTACGGCGGCGAGATCGTGGAGACCGGCACTCTGGAGGACATCTTTGACCGGAGCCGCCCCCACCATCCCTACACAGTGGGCCTGTTCGGCTCCGTTCCCGACCTGAAGGTGCGCACCCGCCGGCTGACCCCCATCAAGGGGCTGATGCCCCACCCCTCCGAACTGCCGGACGGCTGCAAATTCCACCCCCGCTGCCCCCAGTGCATGGAGGCCTGTACCCACCCCTGTCCCGTGACCGAGACGGATGAGAACGGGCAGGAGATCACCGTGGAGCGCTCCGCCCCGGAGTGGGTGGACGGCACCCATCGGATCTGCTGTCATCTCTATGGGAAAGGAGCGGATGAGACATGAGCAAGATCCTGCTGGAATGTAAGGACCTGAAAAAATACTTCAGTACGCCGAAGGGCCTGCTCCACGCGGTGGACGATGTCTCCTTCCGGCTGGAGGAGGGCAAGACCCTGGGCGTGGTGGGCGAGTCGGGCTGCGGCAAGTCCACCCTGGGCCGCACGATCCTGAACGCGCTGCCCGCCACCTCCGGAAGCGTGCTCTTCGACGGCAGGGAGATCACCCGCCTGAGCCCCCGCGAAATGCGGCCCTACCGGAGCCAGATGCAGATGATTTTCCAGGACCCCTATTCCTCCATTGACCCGAAGATGACCGTGTCCCAGATCATTTCCGAGCCCTTTGTGATCAACAAAATGTACAGCGGCAAGGCCGAGCGCCAGGAGAAGGCCCTGGAACTGATGGAGACGGTGGGTCTGGACGCCAGATATGTGAACACCTATCCCCACGAACTGGACGGCGGCCGCCGCCAGCGCATCGGCA
>CAVJBM010000145.1:0-2550 GCA_963647775.1 Anaerovibrio sp. | reverse complement strand
ACCGTGCCGTTAAAGAACGATGTCCCGGACCGCATAGTCCTCACCTCCCATTTCATAAATGAAGATCTCCTCCAGGCTGAGGGGCAGGGCCTCCGCCAGCAGGGGCTCATACACGGCGAAGCGGCCAAGGACGTCCTCCGCCGTGCCCCGGAGGATATAGGTGTACACCCGGCCCATGCTGGACCGGTGGAGCACCTGAAGGTCCGCGGGCAGCTCCGGCGGCTCCGGCGTGCGGAAGGCGATCTGCAGCTTCACGGTGCCCCCCTGAAGCTCGCTGAGGGAGCGCTCCAGCGCGATCTTCCCGTGGGAGAGGATGCCCACGTGGTCGCACACGTCCTCCAGCTCCCGCAGGTTGTGGCTGGACACCAGCACCGTGGTGCCCTCCTCCGCCACGTCCCCCATGAGCAGGGACCACACCTGCCGGCGCATCACCGGGTCCAGGCCGTCCACCGGCTCGTCCAGCAGCAGGTAGTCCGGCCGGCAGCACAGAGCCAGCCAGAAGGCCGCCTGCTTCTGCATCCCCTTGGACATGCGGCGGATGGGCTGGGTGTCCTTCACCGCGGGGAAGGCCTCCTTCAGCTTCTCGTACCGGGTCAGGTCGAACCTGGGGTAGATGCCCTTATAAAACTTCATCATGTCCCGCAGGGAGGCGGAGCCGAAGTAGTACACCTCGTCGGGAATGACCGCCATGCGGGACTTCACCGCCGGATTCTCCCAGATGGGGGCGCCCTCCAGGGTGATCTCGCCGGAGTCCTGCCGGTAGACGCCGCAGAGATGGCGCAGGATGGTGGACTTGCCCGCGCCGTTGGGGCCCACCAGGCCGTAAATGGCGCCCTTGGGCACCGTCATGGTCAGGTCGTCCAGGGCGTGAAAGCCGCCGAAGGACTTGACCACATGCTTGACCTCGATCATTTCTGTTCCTCCTTCCTCCGCGCCAGCCGCGCGGCCAGCTGCTCCTCCGTGACGCCCAGCTCCCGCAGGTCGTCCGCCAGGGCGTCCAGCCGGGCGAAGAGCTCCTCCCGCCGGCGGGCGACGATGTCCTCCCCCGGGGCGGCAAAGCTGCCCTTGCCGGGGACGGAGTAGACATAGCCCTCCTGCTCCAGCGCCTCGTACGCCCGCTGGATGGTGTTGGGGTTGATGGCCAGCTCCCCCGCCAGCTGCCGCACCGAGGGCAGCTTCTCCCCCGGGGCGATGGCCCCCGTCACCAGCAGCCGGCGGAGGCTGTCCCGCACCTGCTCGTAAATGGGCCGTCCATCCCGATGATCCAGTTGAAGCACCGCGCACACTTCCTTCCAAACTGTATTAACTGTGTTAGTACAGTTAATGTATCATAGCCCGCTCTGTCTGTCAAGGCAAAATTTTTCCCGGGTCATTGTGGTTTTTCGGTAAAAAAGAAGAGAAAAATAAGTGAAAAAAGCACTTCAAAAAAATTTTTCATCTGCTATAATAAGGACAGTAATATTGTGAAGGAGTGTGCCTGTCTCATGGAGCAGACTCAACTCGAAGAAAAGCGACGTGCTCTGCTGGCCGCCGGAGTCCTGATGCTCGATCCCGCCGCTGTGTGGGTGGAGAGCGAGGTCACCGTCGGCGAGGGCACTTTACTTTTGCCCGGCACCATCCTCCGGGGAAAGACGGTCATCGGCGCCCGCTGCGAGATCGGGCCCAACACCATGCTCACCGACTGCACCGTGGAGGACGGCTGCACCGTGAACTCCTCCCAGGCCAGCGAGAGCGTCATCCGCGCCGGCAGCGAGATCGGGCCCTTCGCCCATCTCCGGCCCCACTCGGTGGTGGGGGCCGGGTCCAAGATCGGGGCCTTCGTCCAGCTGAAGAACTGCGACCTGGGGGAGGGCACCAAGATGGCCCACCTGACCTACGTGGGGGACTCCGACGTGGGGGCCCGCTGCAACTTCGGCTGCGGCACCGTCACCTGCAATTACGACGGCAGGGTGAAGGAGCGCACCACCATCGGCAGCGACGTGTTCATCGGCTGCCAGACCAAGTTCATCCCCCCGGTGCGGGTGGGGGACGGGGCCTATATCGCCGCCGGCACCACCGTCACGGAGAGCGTGCCCGACGGGGCCTTCGTCATCGGCCGCAGCCGCCAGACCGTCAAGACCGGGTGGAAGGACAGACGAAAGAAGTGACCAAAGCGCGGGCCCGGCGCATAAATCGGGCCGAACAGAACCAACAGAATAACAGAGAGGAAGTAAAACGCCATGATTTCACACGGCAAGGACATCAAGATCTTCTCCGGCAGCTCCAACCGAAGCCTGGCCGAAGCGGTCTGCAAGGAGATCGGCATCCAGCTGGGCAGCTCCGAGGTGGGCACCTTCTCCGACGGGGAGTGCTTCGCCTCCATCTATGAGACCGTCCGCGGCTCCGACGTGTTCGTCATCCAGTCCACCAGCACCCCCGTGAACGACAACCTGATGGAGCTGCTGGTGATGATCGACGCCCTGCGCCGGGCCTCCGCCGGCCGCATCACCGCCGTCATCCCCTACTTCGGCTACGCCCGGCAGGACCGCAAGGCCAAGCCCCGCGACCCCA
>CAVJBM010000144.1:0-3398 GCA_963647775.1 Anaerovibrio sp. | reverse complement strand
ACGGCGTGACCCTCTCCGGCGGCAGCTTCGGCGAGATCATGCTCCGGGAGTATGAGACAACACGGGACAATACCGACTGGCCCGTCACCTACGCAGAGTACGCGGCGATGCTGGTCAAGGGCATGGCGTACATGAAGTCGGATAGCACTTACGCCGGCACGGGCGATGTACAGGAGCCGGACGACTATTGGTACGCACACAAAAAGCTGCTGCGGGACGTCACCGTCACCGCCGCGCCCTTCACGGGCCTGACCGTCACCGGCGGCAGCAGCGTCACCTACGGCTCCTCCGCCACGCTCACGGCGAAGATGGACACCGAACTCACCGGCGTCACCTACCAGTGGTACCTGGACGGGGCGGCGATCGACGGCGCCACGGGCGCGTCTTACACCACCAGCGCCGCGCTGAATGCCGGCAGCCACACCTTCGTCTGCGAGGCCAGCTTCAACGGCTACGTCTGCCGCAGCAGCGAGGTCACCGTGACCGTCACCCCCCGGGCAATCTACCCGATCATCGACATGGCCAGCACCAGGCTGAGCAAGGTCTACGACGGCACCTCTGATGCGACGGTGGTGCTCAGCGGCTTTTCCTACGCCTTCGATGGCACGGCCCCGGACCCCGCCCTTGATGGGGTGGCCTACACCGTCACCGCGTATTACGCAGTCATCAGCGGCGAGCCGACGGCGGATGTCGGAACGGAGTTTTGGCTGCGGTACCACGTCACGCTGACCGGCTCCGACAAGGACAACTATGAGGTCATTTCCCACCCGCTGAGCAGCAACAAGGGCGTGAAAATCACCCAGGCCAGCATCGGTGACGCCTCCGTCACCTCAACAGAACGGCTGACTATCCTGAACAAGCACCAGAAGACCTATCAGATCACCCTGAAGGATTATCTGCCCGCGCTGGACGATGGAAAGACCTACGGCGACGTGACCTATTCTGAACTGTCGATCGCACTCTTGGGCTACTACACCGATCGGCCGCCCCTGGAAGCGAAGCTTGAAAACGGCATCCTGACGCTTCCGACCCTGTACAACGACACGGAGCAGACAGACGCCGGCGAGATCCAGCTGACCGTCAGTTCCAGGAACTATGAGGACTTCATCCTGATCATCAAGGTGGACGCCTCCAACAAAAAGGCCCTCACCGGCACGGCGGTCCCCGACCGGACGACCCTCACCTACGGCGAGAAGCTGTCCGACATCACCCTCACCGGCGAGATGAAGGACGGCGATACCGTGGTGGCCGGCACCTTCCAGTGGAATGTGCCCGACCCCGACGCAGTGCTGGACGTGGGCGAGCACGACGTGCACTGGACCTTCGAGCCCACGGAGAACGAGACCTATCTTGAGGTGAATGGCACGATCCGGATCACCGTCAATCCCGTCACCTATTCCGTCTCCGTGGCCGGGGCGGAGCACGGCTCCGTCGCCAGCAATCGCCGCTCCGCCGCCCGGGGCCAGACCGTGACCCTCACCGTCTCCCCGGAGGAGGGCTACGTGCTGGATGCCCTCACCGTCACCGACGCCAGGGGCAATGAGCTCGCCCTGACCGTTAAGGGCGACGGCCGGTACACCTTTAAGATGCCGGCAGCCGCGTCACCGTGACGGCGGCCTTCAAGGCGGCCGCGGCGGACTTCCCCTTCACCGACGTGGAGGAGGACAGCTTCTGCTTCGACGCGGTCCGCTGGGGCTGGGAGAACGGCATCACCGATGGCTGGGGCCGGGAGGACACCTTCGCCCCCACCCAGGACTGCACCCGGGCGCAGATCGTCACCTTCCTGTGGCGGGCGGCGGGCAGCCCCGTGGTGAACTACCTCATGCCCTTCTCCGACGTGGAGGAGAACGCCTGGTACGCCGAGGCCGTCCGCTGGGCGGCCAGCGAGGGCATCACGGCGGGCTACGGCAGCGCCGACCTCTTCGCGCCCGATCAGCCCTGCACCCGGGCCCAGGCGGTGACCTTCCTCTTCCGGGCCCTGGAGGGCGAAGCCGGAGAGAGCAGCTTCACCGACGTGCCCGATGGCGCGTTCTACGCGGACGCCGTGGGCTGGGCCCAGGCCAACGGCATCACCGAGGGCATCGGCGGCGGCAGGTTCGGCCCCGAATTCCCCTGCCAGCGGGCCCAGATCATCACCCTGCTCTACCGGGCGCTGGTGAAATAAGTGCAGAACAGCAGAGCGCCTGAGCCGAATGGCTCAGGCGCTCTCTTTTTATGATGATGCCGTCACATCTCCCGCCGGCCCTCCAGGGCGTGCATGAGGGTGGCCTCGTCGGCGAACTCCAGGTGGCTGCCCACGGGGATGCCGTAGGCCAGGCGGGTCACCTTCACGCCGAAGGGCTTCAGCAGCCGGGAGAGGTACATGGCCGTGGCCTCCCCCTCGGTGTCCGGGTTGGTGGCCATGATGACCTCCTCGATGCCGCCGGCGGCCACCCGCTCCACCAGCTGGCTGATGTGCAGGTCGTCTGGCCCCACGTGGTTCATGGGGGAGATGACGCCGTGGAGCACGTGGTACACCCCCCGGTACTCCCGGGAGCGCTCCATGGCCGCCACGTCCTTGGGGTCGGCCACCACGCACACCACGCTGTGGTCCCGCCTGGGGGAGGTACACAGGGCGCAGGGGCCCTCTCCCTCGGTGAGGTTCTGGCACACCGGGCAGCAGGAGATGGATTTTTTCGCGTTGAGCAGGGCGTCGGCAAAGGCCCTGGCGGCCTCCTCCGGCTGGCCGAGGATGTAGAAGGCCAGCCGCTGGGCGCTCTTGCGGCCGATGCCCGGCAGCCGGGCGAACTGTTCAACTAAGCTCTCAAGGGCGGGAGGGAAGGAATCCATAGGGCACCTCCGGGAAGTTTTTGTAGAAATACAGCAGGGAGCAAGCAGTCCGGCCGGGCAGGCGCATCCAAAACGCCGCACAGGCCGAAACGTACCTCCGCACGAAGCGGACGCGGGGGCAACGCTGGTCAATGCATCCTTGCGCGCCGGAAATAGAAGGTCGCACCGAAGGGCCGGAACCTCCAACGGGCCGCTGAGGACAGCGGCCCCTACAGACAAACAGGAAACCCGTCGGACGGGCGGCCACGCAGGCCCGCCCCTACAGGGTCCAGTGCGTGGCCGTAGGGGCCGGGTCCCCCGGCCCGCGGGCACGTTATCCCCACAGGGATGCTCTCCTGTTTGTCATCCTGAGCGCTCTCCTGTTTGTCATCCTGAGCGCTCTCCTGTTTGTCATCCTGAGCGAAGCGAAGGATCTTGCCGGAAAGATTCTTCGGTGCTTCGCACCTCAGAATGACAGGAGAATGCAGATGCACCGTAGAATGACAGGGCCGCCGATCATCGGCAAACGGGCGCCTTACCCCCGCAGGGCGGCGATGGCGGCGTCCACATCCGCCGCGCCGTACACGGCG
>CAVJBM010000143.1:0-12808 GCA_963647775.1 Anaerovibrio sp. | reverse complement strand
CCCCGCAAGGAGCGCAACGCCATCAACGAGGCCCGCAAGCTGAACATCCCCATCGTCGCCATCGTGGACACCAACTGCGACCCCGATGAGATCGACTACGTCATCCCCGGCAACGACGACGCCATCCGCGCCATCAAGCTGATCTCCTCTGTCATGGCCAATGCCGTGCAGGAGGGCAAGCAGGGCGTCGACGCCGCCCCCGCCGCCGCTGAGGCCGCTCCCGCCCCCGCTGCTGAGTAAGTTGCAGAAATTCCGGCGCCCGTCCCCGCGGGCGGGCGCCGCTCTTTTACCAAACTAATTTTGGAGGTTTACGATATGGCTATCACTGCGAAAGACGTACAGACCCTGCGCGAGATGACCGGCGTGGGCATGATGGACTGCAAGAAGGCCCTCACCGAGGCCGAGGGCAATATGGACAAGGCCGTTGAGATCCTGCGCGAGAAGGGTCTGGCCAAGGCCGCCAAGAAGGCCGGCCGCATCGCTGCCGAGGGCATGGCTTACGCCATGGTCGAGAACGGCGTGGGCGTGGTCATCGAGGTCAACTGCGAGACCGACTTCTGCGCCAAGAGCGACCGCTTTGTGGAGTTTGTCAAGGACCTGGCCAAGGTGGTCATCGACAGCGACCCCGCCGATGTGGACGCCCTGCTGAACTGCAAGTACCCCGGCTCTGACCTGACCGTGTCCGGCATCATCCCCGAGAAGGTCATGGCCATCGGCGAGAACATGCAGATCCGCCGCTTCGTCCGCTTCAGCGAGGGCTTCAACGTGCCCTACGTCCACGCCGGCGGCAAGATCGGCGTGCTGGTCAGCCTGAACGTCTCCGACGGCATCGACGCCACCGAGATCGGCAAGAACGTGGCCATGCAGATCGCCGCGCTGAATCCCCGCTTCTGGGACAAGAGCCAGGTCACCGAGGACGTCATGGCCGAGGAGAAGAAGATCGCCCTGGCCCTGATGGATCAGGACCCCAAGATGGCTTCCAAGCCCGCCGCCGTCAAGGAGAAGATCGTCCTGGGCAAGCTGAACAAGTTCTACGAGGAGAACTGCCTGCTGCAGCAGGCTTTCGTGAAGGACGGCTCCATGTCCGTGGAGCAGTATATCGCCTCCGCCGCCAAGGCGCTGGGCGGCACCGTCACCTTCCGCGACGCCATCCGCTACGAGAAGGGCGAGGGCATCGAGAAGAAGGAGGAGAACTTCGCCGAGGAGATCGCCAAGCAGCTGGCCGGCAACTGAGTTCCCCACCCCGATCAACCGTCAACACCGGGCGCAGAGAGATCTGCGCCCGGTGTTTTTTTGCCTATAGCTCCTTCCGGATCCGGTTCAGGGCGTTTTTCTCCAGCCGGGACACCTGGGCCTGGGAGATCCCCACCTCGGCGGACACCTCCATCTGGGTCTTGCCCTGGAAAAAACGCAGGGTGAGGATGCGCCGCTCCCGCTCCGACAGGCGGCCGATGGCGTCCCCCAGGGCGATGTGCTCCAGCCACCGCTCGTCCGTGTTTCCGGTGTCCTTCACCTGGTCCATGACGCACACGGCGTCCCCGCTGTCGGAGTAGACCGGCTCCGACAGGGACACCGGGTCCACCACCGCGTCCAGCGCCAGGACCACCTCCTCCCGCCGCAGGCCCAGATGGGCGGCGATCTCCTCCACGGTGGGCTCCCGCTGGTGCTCCGCCAGCAGGGCCTCCCTGGCCTGGAGCACCCGGTAGGCCGTGTCCCGCAGGGAGCGGGGCACCCGCATCACGCTGTTGTCCCGCAGATACCGGCGGATCTCCCCGATGATCATGGGCACGCCGTAGGTGGAGAATTTCACGTCCAGCTCCACGTTGAAGTTGTCGATGGCCTTGATGAGGCCGATGCAGCCCACCTGGAACAGGTCGTCGGCGCTCTCTCCCCTGCCGTTGAACCGCTGGATCACCGACAGCACCAGCCGCAGATTGCCGGCGATGAGCTCCTCCCGGGCGGCCATGTCCCCCGCCCGGGCCCGGCGGAGCAGCGCCAGGCTCTCCTCGCTTTTGAGCACCTTCAGCCGGGACGTGTTGACGCCGCAGATCTCCACCTTGCCGTGCATAGCCTCACCCCGTTCAAATACTGTGTTCAGTATTTCCCGGGCCGGTCCGTTCATACCGCGGCGGGGCGGGCTTTATTTTTTATCGTCTGACGGATTTCGATGGACTTTTGCGCCGTGTCCGGTCTCTGGCCATCCGCCAGGTGTATATGGCGTTTTTCCTTTACAGCTGGCTCAGAATATCCCGCTTCAGCCGGTTGATGATCCGCTTTTCCAGCCGCGAGATGTAGGACTGGGAGATGCCCAGCAGGTCGGCCACCTCCTTCTGGGTGCGCTCCGGCGCGCCGTCCAGGCCGAAGCGCAGGGTGATGATGGTACGCTCCCGCTCACTGAGCCGGCCCACCGCCTGAAAGAGCAGGTCGCGCTCCGCGCTCTCCTCCACAGGCTTCTCGATGAGGTCGCTCTCCGTGCCCAGCACATCGGAGAGGAGCAGCTCATTCCCGTCCCAGTCCACGTTCAGCGGCTCGTCCAGGGAGACCTCGCTGCGCCGGTTGGCGATCTTGCGCAGATGCATCAGGATCTCGTTCTCGATGCAGCGGCTGGCGTAGGTGGCCAGCTTGATGTTGCGGTCCGGCTGATAGGTCTCCACCGCCTTGATGAGCCCGATGGTGCCGATGGAGATGAGGTCCTCGATGCCCACGCCGGTGTTCTCAAACCGCTTGGAGATGTATACCACCAGCCGCAGATTGTGCTCGATGAGCCGGTCCCGGGCGATCCCCTGCTCCCCCTCGGCGTTCAGCTGGGCCATGAGCCGCTGCTCCTCCTCCCGGGTCAGGGGCGCGGGCAGCGTATCGCTGCCGCCGATATAGAAAACGCCGCCGTGGACCGGCAGCCCCAGCCGCGCCAGCAGCCGGTCCAGCCGGGCGCGCAGTATCGTCAACATCATGTCATATTCCTCCGATCAACGCCTGGTATTCCCCCGTCCCCAGGGGCGTGGGGGACAGGGCGACCAGCAGGCCGCCCAGCTCCCGGCCCCCGGCCTGTACGCTCTCCGCCCGCAGGGCCAGCAGCAGGCCGCACTCCACCCCCACCGCCCGGTAGGACAGGAGCCGCGCGGTGTTCAGCCCCGCCCGCTGGCAGACCTTCAGCGCCTCCACCGGCCGGGCCGGGTCTGCGCCGGGGGGCAGAAAGCGGCGGAAGCGGTCCGCCTCGGCCACCACCACCGGCCGGTTATCCGCCGGGTCGGTGAGGGTGTGGCCGGTGTCCACCAGCGCCGTCAGGGCCACACGCTCCCCCGCCAGCAGGACGGTCAGGGCAGTCAGGGCCCGCTCCCCCTCCCTGCCCCGGCGGCGGAACACCAGCGTCAGCAGGCAGTAGCACAGGATGAACAGCAGCAGGAGCAGCCGCAGATCCAGGGCGCTGTACAGCACCCCGCCCCGGAGGGTCAGGGCCGAGCTGCCCAGCAGCTCCGCCCCCAGCACCAGCCCCGCCAGCACGGCGGACGCGCCGAAAAAGGTCAGGATCACCCGGAGCAGCCGCCGCTCGCCCCCGTAGGCAACCACCGGCATCAGCGCCCCCGCCCCCAGGCGGCAGGGCCAGAGAGACAGCCACCCCAGCCCCGGCAGGAACACCAGCACCGCGTAGAGCGCCCCTGCCGCCGCGCCCAGCGCGATGCGCCAGCGCCGCAGGACCGCTCCGGCGATCCGCCCCGCACCCAGCAGGAGCAGGTAGTTCGCCGTGAGATTCAGCAGAAACAGCAGATCTATGTACACCACGGTCATGGGCGGCGCTCCTCTCTGGACTCTGGGACCATTATAGACGAGCCAAACAACGAAAAATGGCAGAAAAAGAACCCGCGGGAAATTCCCGCGGGTCCCTCTGTTTATTCCGGTTTTGCCACGTGCCGGACGGCCTTCTCCGCCTTGACCCGGGGGACCATCATCTCCCGGCCGCAGCCGAGGCAGCGCAGCTTGAAGTCCATCCCCACCCGGAGCACCTGCCAGCGGCTGCTGCCGCAGGGATGGGGCTTTTTCATCTCCAGCACGTCGCCCACCTGGATGTCCATGGGCATGACCTTCGCCCTCCTTAGCCTTTCTTGATCTTGTCCCAGTACGTCTTTGCCGCCTGTTCGGACTTATTGGGGCCGTACTCATAATAATGCCGCCCCACCAGCCCGTCGGGCAGATACTGCTGCTCCACATAGTGGTTTGGGTAGTCGTGGGGGTAGAGATAGCCCTGCTCCCGCTCAAAGCCCGCGCCGTCGGCGTGGACGTTCTGGAGGTGCCGGGGAAAGTCCCCCAGGTTTCCCTTCCTCACGTCTGCCCTTGCCGCGGCGATGCCCATATAGACGCTGTTGGACTTGGGCGCCGTGGCCAGCAGGATGGCCGCCTGGGCCAGGGGCAGCTGCGCCTCCGGCAGACCCAGCTGAAGGGCGCTGTCCACGCAGGCCTTCACGATGGGCACCGCCATGGGGTAGGCCATGCCCACATCCTCGCTGGCAGAGCACAGCAGCCGGCGGATGGCGGTGATCATATCCCCCGCCTCCAGCAGCCGGGCCAGGTAGTGGAGGGCGGCGTCCGGGTCAGAGCCCCGGAGGGACTTCATCAGGGCGGAGGCGGTGTCGAAGTGGTTGTCCCCGTCCCGGTCGTACCGCATGGCCGACCGCTGGGCCACCACCCGGGCGTCCGCCATGGTGACGGTCAGCTTCCCGCCGCTGATGCGCCCGGCGGTCACCAGCAGCTCCACCGCGTTGAGGGCCTTGCGCACATCTCCCCCGCTGGCGGAGGCCAGATGCTCCCGCACGCCGGGCTCGCAGGTCACCTCCGCACCCAGCTCTTCGGCCAGGATGCCGATGGCCCGGTCGATGGCGGGCAGCAGGTCGTCCGCCGTCAGTGCCTTGAACTCAAAAACTGTGGAGCGGGACAGGATGGCGTTGAAGATGGAGAAATAAGGGTTCTCCGTGGTGGAGGCAATGAGGGTGATCTTCCCGTTCTCGATGAATTCCAGCAGGGACTGCTGCTGCTTCTTGTTGAAATACTGGATCTCATCCAGGTAGAGCAGCACCCCATTGGGGGCCGTCAGGGTGCCCACCTCGTCCATCACATCCCGCACGTCGGAGAGGGAGGCCGTAGTGGCGTTCAGCCGCCGCAGAGTGCGGCCCGACTGCCTGGCGATGATGTTGGCCACAGTGGTCTTGCCCGTGCCCGACGGGCCGTAGAACACCATGTTGGGGATATTCCCGCTCTCAATGACCCGGCGGAGCAGTCCGTCCGGGCCCAGGATGTGCCGCTGCCCCACCACCTCGTCCAGGGTCTGGGGGCGGATGCGGTCCGCCAGGGGCTGATACACGGTGGGCCACCTCCCTGCTTTCTGGAATAGGTCTATTTTAGCACAGAACAAACGTTCGTGCAAGGGGTCCCCGGCAAAAAGGTCCGGCCCGCCGGGAGTTTTCGGCGGGCCGGAGGGCCTGGTCATTCGTAGATTGGGTGCCGGTCGGTGAGGTCGGCCACGCCGGCCAGGATGGCCTCTTTGTTGGCCTCGAAGTCCGTGGCGGCCAGCGTAATGAACTCCGCCACCCGGTCCATGTCCGCAGCGTCAAAGCCCCGGCTGGTGACGGCGGGGCTGCCCACCCGCAGGCCGCTGGTCTGGAAGGGGGAACGGGGATCGCCGGGGACCTTGTTCTTATTGGCGGTGATGCGCACCTCGTCCAGGCGGCGCTCCAGCTCCTTGCCGGTGAGGTCCCCCATGTCCCGCAGGTCGATGAGGGCCAGGTGGTTGTCCGTGCCGCCGGACACCAGCTTCATCCCCCGCTTGGTGAGCCCGTCCGCCAGGGCGGCGGCATTCTCCACCACATGCTGCTGATAGACCTTGAACTCGGGCTTCAGCGCCTCGCCGAAGGCCACGGCCTTGGCGGCGATGATGTGCATCAGCGGGCCGCCCTGAGAGCCGGGGAACACGGCGGAGTTCAGCTTCTTGGCGATGGCCTCGTCATTGGTGAGCAGCAGGCCGCCCCGGGGGCCCCGGAGGGTCTTGTGGGTGGTGGAGGACACCACGTGGGCGTAGGGCATGGGCGAGGGGTGGAGCCCCGCCGCCACCAGCCCGGCGATGTGGGCCATGTCCACCCAGAGATAGGCCCCCACCTCGTCGGCAATGGCGCGGAAGCGGGCGAAGTCGATGGTGCGGGGGTAGGCGGAGGCCCCCGCCACGATCATCTTCGGGCGGCACTCCCGGGCGATGCGGGCCACCTGGTCGTAATCGATGCGGCCGGTGGCCTCGTCCACGCCGTAGGAGACGATGTTGAAATATTTGCCGGAGTAGTTCACCGGGCTGCCGTGGGTCAGGTGGCCGCCGTGGTCCAGGTCCATGCCCAGCACGGTGTCCCCCGGCTGGCAGAGGGCCATGTACACCGCGTAGTTGGCCTGGGCGCCGGAGTGGGGCTGTACATTGGCGAACTTGGCGCCGAACAGCTTGCAGGCCCGCTCAATGGCCAGGTTTTCCGCGATGTCTACGCACTGGCAGCCGCCGTAGTAGCGCTTGCCGGGGTAGCCCTCGGCGTATTTGTTGGTGAGCACGCTGCCCGCCGCGGCCAGCACCGCGTCGGACACGATATTCTCCGAGGCGATGAGCTCGATGTTCCGCTGCTGCCGCAGATACTCCTGCCGGATGGCCGCCCCCACCTCCGGATCAAACCGGGATACATAGTCCATATACTCCAAAATCATTTTGACCGCCGCCTTTCGTCCGTTTTTTCTATTATAGCAAGTTTCTGTCCCAACTACAATTGTCGTTTTTGAAAAAACATGTCGCATTTTGCTCCGCTTTATGGTATGATTGCCACTGAGGTGATCTCCGATGACAAATGCATCCGACGTCCGCTCCATGGTGGACGCGCTGAAGGCCCTGTACCCCGACGCGCTGTGCTCCCTCCCCTACCCCAAGGATTACGAGCTGCTCTTCGCCGTGCGGCTGGCCGCCCAGTGCACCGATGAGCGGGTCAACCAGGTGATGCCCGCCCTGTGCGAGCGCTTCCCCACCCTGGAGTCCTTCGCCCAGGCCGACCCGGAGGAGGTGGGCGAGTACGTCCACTCCTGCGGCTTCTTCCGGGCCAAGAGCCGGGACATCGTCCTATGCGCCCAGATGCTCCTGCGGGACTACGGCGGCAAAGTCCCCGGCACCATGGAGGAGCTGCTGAAGCTGCCCGGCGTGGGCCGCAAGACCGCCAACCTGATCCTGGGCGACATCTATCACACCCCCGGCGTGGTGGTGGCGGACACCCACTGCATCCGCATCTCCGGACGGCTGGGCCTTACTGACGGCACCAAGGACCCCGCCAAGGTGGAGGTCCAGCTGCGGGCGGTGCTGCCGCCGGAGGAATCCAACGACTTCTGCCACCGGCTGGTGCTCCACGGCCGGGCCGTGTGTACCGCCCGGCAGGCCAAGTGCGGCCTGTGTCCGCTGACGCCCTGGTGCCAGTACGCGAAAAAGGAATTCAAGCCGGAATAAGAGAACTCCCCGTACCGGAGGTACGGGGAGTTCTCTTATTCTCGTTCAAAGGCCCAGGTGCAGCTTCGCCGCCGTCAGGGTGTTCTCCATGAGCATGGCCCGGGTCATGGGGCCCACGCCGCCGGGGACCGGGGTGAGCCAGCCGGCCCGCTCCGCCGCCTCCGCCGTCACGTCGCCGCACAGCTTGCCGTTCTCATCCCGGTTCATGGCCACGTCGATGACCACGGCCCCCTCCTTCACCATGTCGGCGGTGACGAAGCCGGTCTTGCCCACGGCAGACACCAGAATGTCCGCCCGGGCCGCGATGGCCTTCACCTCCGGCGTGCGGGAGTGGCAGGTGGTCACTGTGCCGTCGGCCGCCAGCAGGAGCATCCCCATGGGCTTGCCCACGATGTTGGAGCGGCCCAGCACCACGCACTCCTTCCCCGCCGGGTCGATGTGGTACTCCGCCAGCAGCTCCATCACACCGGCCGGGGTGCAGGGACGGAACACCGGCCTGCCGATGGACATGCGGCCCACGTTGTAAGGGTGGAAGCAGTCCACATCCTTGGCCGGGTCGATGGCCTCCAGCACGGTCTGCTCCTCATAGCCTGCGGGCAGAGGCAGCTGCACCAGAATGCCGTCGATCTCCGCCCGGCTGTTCAGTGCGTCGATGAGCTCCAGCAGGGCCTCCTGCCCCACGGCGGCGGGGAGAGCGTACTCCTCGCTGTAAAGGCCGCAGTCTATACAGTCCTTGCGCTTGCTGTTCACGTACACCCGGGAGGCCGGGTCCTCCCCCACCAGGATCACCGCCAGGCCGGGCCGGCGGGGCAGCGCGGCCGCCGCCTCCCGCACCCGGGCCTTCACCTTGGCCGCCAGGGCCGTGCCGTCAAGCTGGATCGCCGCCATGGTCGTCTCCCTCCTGTCTCTCTTTCCGCTTGTTCTCCGGCAGGTCCTCCGGCTTGGCCGTCTTAAAGCGCACGATGAGGAACACCAGCGCCGCCACGGCGGACAGGATGCCCACGATCTGGGAGGAGCGCAGGCCGGTGTTGAAGAAATACAGGCTGTCGGTGCGCAGGCTCTCGATGGCCGTGCGGCCCACGCCGTACCACAGGGCGTAGCTGGCGAAGATCTGCCCCTCGAACCGGCGGCCCTTGTGGATGAGCACCAGCAGCAGCGCCAGCCCCAGCAGGTTCCACAGGGACTCGTAGAGGAAGGTGGGGTGGACACCCAGGGTGCCGTCCAGGATCTGCTGGGCGGCCTCCGCCGTGATCTCGCCCTTGGCCAGCAGTTCGGCGGCAATGCTCTCCGAGCACATGCGCCAGGGGGCGGAGGTCACGCCGCCGTAAGCCTCCACGTTCACAAAATTGCCCCAGCGGCCCACGATCTGGCCGATGAGGAAGCCGATGCAGGCCACGTCCACATAGCTCCAGAAGGGCTGCTTCCGGACCTTACAGTAGATCAGGCCCACCAGCACGGCGGCGATGAGCCCGCCGTAGATGGCCAGGCCGCCGTCCCAGATGGCCACGGCCTTCCCCCACTGGAAGCGCCCGGCGGCGTCCCGGTAGAGGTCCAGATAGAAGATCACGTAGTAGATGCGGGCGCCGATGATAGCCGCCGGCACCGCAGGGAACAGGGCGTCCAGCAGCTTGTCCGCGTCCACGCACAGCTTGGGGGCGATCACCTTCAGGCAGAATACCACCGCCAGCAGAAAGCCGCAGGCGATGATGATGCCGTACCAGTAGATGTCCTTGCCGAAGAGGTTGAAGGCCACCCGGTTCAGGCTGAACTCCAGCCCCAGGCCGGGAAACGACAGTGTGTTCATGGTATCACTCCTTGTGTATGCTCATTCTCCGGCGGGCCGGGCGACAAACAGGGCGGTCCGCTCCGGGGTGCACCAGCGGCCCAGCAGCGCCGCCGCGTCCTCCCTCCGCAGGGAGGTGCACAGCGCCGGGAAGGCGAGATAGTCCTCGCCGTCAAGGTGGGCGGCGGCGATGTCGATGCAGGTGTCCCGCAGGTAGTCCAGCCCATGGAGCCGGCCGCCGTAGGCCGCCCGGACCAGCCGCTCCCACAGATCGGGGTCGATGCCCTCCCGGGACAGGCGGGCGGTCTCATGCAGAAGTTCGTCCCGCACCCGGGCGGGGTCCCGGCTCTCGCCGCTGAACACCAGCCGGGCGGAGGTATCCGTGGCCTCGTCGTAGTAGCAGGAGAAGTCCCCGTTGATGAGCCCCGCGCCGTAGAGCCGGCTGTACAGCGGCGCCGACGGCCCCGCCAGCGCGTCGCAGGCCAGCCGGGCCAGCAGCTCCTGCCGCAGGCGGCTCCCCGCCGGGGCGCCGTCCCCCTTGACGCCCAGCTGAAAGACCGGCATGGCCACCTCTATCTCCGCCTCCTCTTCCCGGCGGACGCAGGCGTCCGGCTCCGCCGCCGCGGGGGGCGTCCACATGGAGCCGCCGGAGGGCTGATCGCCCAGCACCTCCCGGGCCACGGTGCACACACGCGCCGGGTCCAGGGCTCCGCCCACCGCCAGCACCATGTTCTCCGGCCGGTAGAAGGCCCGGTGGAAGCGGTAGAGCAGCTCCGGCGTGATGTCCTGGATGGACTCCACCGAACCCACCACCCGGGTCTTGATGGGGTCGGCGGCGTACATCATCTCCATCAGGCGGGAGTAGGATTCATCGTAAGGGTCGTCCTCGTTCATGCGGATCTCTTGGGCGATGATGCCCCGCTCCTTGTCCACGCTCTCCCGGGTGAACCAGGGGATCGACACCATTTCCAGCAGAGTGCGGAGGTTCTGCTCAAAATCCCGGGTGCCGGTGAAATAATAGGCCGTCATGGTCTCGGAGGTGAAAGCGTTGTCCGCCGCGCCGGTCTCTCCGAAGCGGTCGGAGGCGCTGCCCTCCTCCGTGTCAAACATCTTGTGCTCCAGATAGTGGGCCGTGCCGGCGGGCAGATCCTCCCAGCCGCCCTGCCCGTCCGGGATGCGGATGGACGCTCCGCCGCAGCGGACGGCAAAGCAGGCGAACTGCTGGCTGCTCTCCGGCCGGGTGAGCACGTACACCGGCAGGCCGTTGGGCAGGACCTCATGCCAGAGGGTCTCCCCCAGCTGGGGGTATTCCTTTCGCTCCATGTCAGTCCTCCTCCCTGCCCCGCAGGCAGTACACGGTGTCCGGCCGGATCAGCCGGGCGGCCTCCACGATCTGCTCCGCCGTCACCGCCTCCAGCGCCGCGATGAGCCCGTCGGTGTCCGGGAATTCTCCCCGGGTCAGGAAGCCGGTGACCGCGCCGTCCTCCAGCCGGCCCTGGCTGTCCTTGCCGGCGATGAGCCCGCTGCACAGCGCCCGGACGGCCAGCGCCTGCTCCTCCGCCGTGAATTCTCCCCGGGCCATGGCCGCCAGCTGGGCCATGATCTCAGCCTCCGCCGCCTCCAGCCGGTCGGGCTCTACGCCGGTGGTCACCAGCAGGATGCCCTTGAGCCGGTCGTAGGCGGAGTCGGCATAGTAGCACAGGCTCAGCCGCTCCCGCACGTTCAGGAACAGCTTGGAGTGGCTGGTGCCGCCGTACATGGCGTTGCACAGCACTATGGCCGGATAGCGGGGATCGGTCCCGGTGACGCCGCCGGTGCGGAAGCCCAGAGCCAGCTTGCACTGGGACGCCTCCGCCCACTCCGTGACCCGCCGGACCGGGCCCGCGGGCTCCGGGCGGACCGTACAGAGGAAGCCGCTCCCTCTCTCGCCGCCCAACAGCGGGGCGAAGGAGGCGCGCACTGCGGCCTCCACCCGCTCCGGCTCCGCCGGGCCGCAGCAGCAGAAGATCACCTGCGCCCGCGCCAGCAGGGCCTGATAGGCGGCCCACAGGGCGGCGGGCTCCGCCCGCTCCGCCTCCTCCGCCGTGCCCAGCTTGTGGATGGAGAAGGGCTCCTCCCGGCACATCTCCTGGATGAGCCGCCAGTTGGCCCAGGTCAGCTTATCGTCGCGCTCGGCGCGGATGCGGTCGGCCAGGTTGGCCCCCTCGCCCCGGACATAGTCCGCCCGGAACAGGCCGTTTTCCGTGGCCGGGTCCAGCAGGATCTCCCCCAGCAGGGCCACGGCCCGCTCCAGCAGGCTGCTCTCCCCGGGGACGAAGCGGTCGTCCGGGGCGGTGCACCGCAGGGTGACGCACTGCATCTCCCCCCGGCGGCGGATGCCCACACCGATGGACGCGCCGTACAGCCGGTCGGTCTCCGCCGACAGACGTTCGATGTCCGGGCAGCGGCGGGTCCCCCGGTAGAGCACCTCGGGGATGAGGGCGTTGGCCGACACGGTCTCCCGCGCCAGCGGCACCGCCAGCGTCACGCTGAACAGATTGGTCTTGAACTGATTCGTCCGCAGGGTCAGCAGCCGGACGCCCGGCGCCAGCAGGACAGATGTACGTTCCATGGGTCTCCCCCTTTTTACGACTGTCTGTTCATTATACATCATTTCGCGGAATTTGCCACTGTTTTCTTTCGGCCGGCAGAGCGGACACAATATCCTGTTGTGTCAAAACTCCCTCTTGACTTTTGGCACACTTTATGGTATAGTTTCGGTTTGTAAAGTCATTGTGCTTTACAGAACGGATTTTCGGAGGTGCGTCCGCATGAAAAACCAGGCCTATCGGATGGCCATGCTGTTCGATTTCTACGGCGATCTGCTCACGGACCGCCAGAAGGAATTTTACGACCTCTATTATAATGAAGATCTCTCCCTGGCGGAGATCGCCGAGAACTACGGCATCTCCCGGCAGGGCGTCCGGGACGTGATCGTCCGGGCGGAGGCGGCCATGACGGAGATTGAGGACAAGACCCACATCATCCGCCGCTTCTACCAGAATCAGGCGGCCATCGCCGCCATCGACCAGGCCGCCGACCGGCTGCTGGCGGCCGTGGACCAGCGCAGCTATGACGACGCCATGCTGGACGGCATCGGCCGCGCCATCAAGGAAAACACGGCGAAGCTGGCGCAGGAGTAAACCTATGGCATTTGAAAGTCTGACCGAAAAACTCTCCGCCACCTTCCGGCGGCTGCGCGGCAAGGGCCGCATCTCCGAGGCCGACGTCAAGGAGGCCATGAAGGAGATCAAAATGGCCCTGCTGGAGGCCGACGTCAACTTCAAGGTGGTCAAGAGCTTCATCGCCTCGGTAACGGAGCGGGCCGTGGGGGCCGACGTGATGGAATCCCTCACCCCGGGCCAGATGATCGTCAAGATCGTCAACGAGGAGCTGACCGCCCTGATGGGCGGCGGCGAGAGCAAGCTGAACATCTCCTCCACCCCGCCCACGGTGGTGATGCTGGTGGGCCTTCAGGG
>CAVJBM010000142.1:16120-19096 GCA_963647775.1 Anaerovibrio sp. | reverse complement strand
ATGTTGGAGGCAAAGGTGGTGACGATGATCCGCTGGTCGCAGCCGCGGAACAGCGCCTCGAAGGAGGCGCCCACGCTCCGCTCGCTCTTGGTAAAGCCGGGGCGCTCCACGTTGGTGGAGTCGCACAGCAGGGCCAGCACGCCCTCCTTGCCCAGCTCGCCCAGGCGGGTCAGGTCGGCCATGCCGCCCTGAATGGGGGTGGGGTCGATCTTGAAGTCGCCGGTGTGGACGCACACCCCCAGGGGGCAGCGGATGGCGAAGGCCACCGCGTCGGCGATGGAGTGGTTGATGTGGATGAACTCCACGGTGAACTTGCCGGCCTTCACGGTCTCCCCCGCCTCGCAGGTGATGAGCTTGGCCTTTTTGTCCAGGCGGTGCTCCTCCAGCTTCAGGCGGATAAGCCCGGCGGACATGCGGGTGGCGTAGATGGGCACGTTCACATCCCGCAGAAGGTAGGGGATGGCGCCGATGTGGTCCTCATGCCCGTGGGTGATGAAAATGCCGCGGATGCGGTCCCGGTTCTGGATGAGGTAGGTGAAGTCGGGGATGACCACGTCCACGCCGTACATATCGTCGTCCGGGAAGCCCATGCCCACGTCCACGACGATGATGTCGCCGCCGTACTCATAGACGGTGAGGTTCTTGCCGATCTCGTTGAGACCGCCAAGAGAGATGATCTTCAGTTTTTCTGCCATAATGGCTCCTTTCAAATTTGTCGAAAATTTCGCGCACAACGGCAGAGGCGGGCCCGCCGGCCCACCTCAGGCAGTCTATGTATGGCAGAAGCGCGGGACAGAAGGGCATGGAAAGTCCGCGGAGCCTGTGTGCTCCGCACCTTCCGCGCGGGCGGCGGACTGTGCCGGAGGCCCGCGCCCTCCCGCCCGGCCCTGCTTCGCCGGCGGAGAGCACCGGGGCCATCCGTCCCCGCGCTGTGCGCTGTCTGTTTGCTGCTGTCTGCCTATATGAAGCGCCAAATGGGGCGCTTTACGCCATTGGAAAGCCGCTCCACTCCCCCGCGGGGAGGAACGGTGATAACTTACTATAACACGTCCGGCGGAAAAAGTACAGCATTTTTTGTCAGCGGGCCCGGGCGAGGGTGAGTCCCACCACCGACGCGGCCCCCGCCATGCGCAGCTCGGCGGCGCACTCGGACAGAGTGGCGCCGCTGGTGACCACGTCGTCCACCAGCGCCAGCCGCAGACCGGCCACCTCCGCCCCCGCCCTCACCCGGTAGGCCCCGGACACGTTGGCCCGGCGGGCGGCGTCCCCGCTGAGGGAGGACTGAGTGCCGGTGCTGCGCACCTTTTCCAGCAGGGGCCGGACCGGCAGACCGGCCAGCTCTCCCACCCGGCGGGCCAGCAGCTCCGCCTGGTCGTAGCCCCGGCTGCGCAGGTGCTTTTTGGACAGGGGCACCCAGGTGACGGCGTCCAGCGGCTCGCCCCAGCGGTCGGCAAGGCACTGGGCCATCAGCGTGCCCAGCAGGACGGCGTGGCTGCGGCCGTGGCTGAATTTGTAGCGGTGGACCGCCTGGACCACCCCGTCCTGATAGCGCAGGGGCGAGAGACAGGTCTCGCAGAAGTCCACCTCCCGGCCGCGCTCCGGCGTCCATGGCAGGGACCGCTGGCACCGGGCGCACAGGCCGTCCTCGCCCCGCTCCAGCAGCCGGCCGCAGAAGGGGCACCGGGGCGGGTAGAGCAGCTCCAGCACCGCCGACAGGGCCTTCATTTCTCCCCGTCCTCCGGCAGCTCGATGGGGCCGTGCTCCCGCTCGAAGGCGCGGACGCACTCCTGCATCAGGTGGATCATCTGCCAGGACAGGGAACGCCCCTCATAGGCCGCAATATACACCATTTTGGCGTGCAGTTCGTTTTCGATCCGCAGGCCGATGTGCTTCTCCCGTTTCATCTGATCAGCTCCTTTGAGCCTATGTTAGACGAAACCGCACCATATAATCTTATTTTGGACTAATGTTAAGTATTGTTTTTGTTGGCAAAACCGGGCCCGCGAGGGCGGCGGCCCGCGCAATGCCGCAGGAGCGCGCAAAAAGCGGCCGCGGAACCTTCGTTCCGCGGCCGCCCGCTTGGATCATGTCTCGTGATGCCCGGCCATCAGCGCGGTCAGCTCCGGGGAGCGCTCGATCTTCTGCCGCAGGGTCTTGCGGTCGATGTGCAGGGCCTGGGCAGCGCAGCTGAGCACGTATCCGTGCTCCCCCAGGGCCTTTTTGATGAGGGCGGTCTCGATCTCCTCCAGGGTAGCCGTATGCCCCGGCACCACCAGCCCCTCCTCCCGCAGAAAGTCGGTCATGCCGTTCCCCTGCCCGGCGCCCCGCAGGTCCTCCGGCAGGCTGTCCAGGGTGATGCGGTCCCCCTGGGCGAACACGCAGGCGTGGATGAGCACGTTCTCCAGCTCGCGGACGTTCCCGGGCCAGCGGCAGCTTTGCAGCGCCGCCGCCACCTCCGGCTCCAGCCGCAGGTCCTTCCGGCCCCAGCGGCTCAGGATGGACTGGGTCAGGGGCAGGATGTCCTCCCGCCGCTCCCGCAGGGGCGGGATGTCCAGGCTGACGGTGGAGATGCGGTAGAAAAGGTCCTCCCGGAAGCGGCCCTCCCCCGCGGCCCTGCGCAGGTCCACCTTGGAGGCGGAGATCACCCGCAGATCCACCGGGATCTCCGCCGTGCTGCCCATGCGGGTCAGCCTGCCGCTGGAGAGCACCCGCAGCAGCTTGGACTGCACGGCCAGGGGCATGCTCTCCACCTCGTCCAGGAACAGGGTGCCGCCGGAGGCCTGCTCCAGCAGGCCGGCCCGGCCCTTCCGGTCCGCCCCGGTGAAGGAGCCCGCCTCGTACCCGAACAGCTCGCTCTCCACCAGGCTGGCGGCGATGGCCCCGCAGTTCAGCCCCACGAAGGGCCCCTGCCGCCGGGCGGAGGCGTTGTGGATCGCCTGGGCAAAGACCTCCTTGCCCACGCCGCTCTCCCCGTTG
>CAVJBM010000142.1:0-16110 GCA_963647775.1 Anaerovibrio sp. | reverse complement strand
CGGGGTAGTCGGTGAGGGCCGCCTGCTTGGCGAAATAGATGCACCGGAGCAGCTTGGGCGCGCTGCCTACGATGTCCACAAATTCGTTCCGGCACTCCGGCCGCGCCTGGCCGGGCGCCCGGGGCCCCTCCCCCGGGTCCTGGCCGATCAGCAGCCGGTCCCCGCCGAGGTCGTACCGTCCGCCCCTCTGCCCCTTTCCGCCCCGGGTCATCCGGTCCAGAACGGCCTTCTTCACGTCGGTCAGGGTGCGCCCGGCGTCCAGGCTGCCCGGCGGTATGATGGCCGCCGCCAGGCCGGAGAGGATGGTCTCATAGGTGGTGTCCTCCTCACTGGCGTCCCGGTGGGCCAGGGCGAAGATCAGCGTGCACATCTGCGCGACCTTTTCCACCAGGTCCGCAAGGGAGTGGACGATCTCAAAATCCTGGGTGCTGACGCACACGGCCCCCACCACGTTCCCCCTGACGTCGTGGAAGGGGGCGGACAGGCAGAAGCGCTGGTGGAAGAAGCAGGAGTAGTGCTCCTGGGCCAGCACGCAGCCCGCCCGGTTCTCCAGCAGGGCCAGGGCCGTGGCATTGGTGCCCAGGATCATCTCGCTGGCAAAGCCCATGTCGCCGGTGCCCCCGGGCAGCAGGGAGATGTTGTTCCCCTGATCGTCGAAAATGCTGAGGTTGAAGGCGTACCGCTCCCCCAGGGAGTCCATCCAGTAGGCGGCCACCAGGTCGGTGGCGATCTTCTGCGCCCGGGTGCGCAGGTCCAGCTTTTTCATTTTGATGAAGGACTGATAGTGCAGCGGGTCCAGGCCGTAGGACCGGCTCCGCTTCCACGATTCCGCGATGCGGAAGGGCACCACCGCCGGGTCCGGCACGGTGGTCACGCCGGACATGAAGCGCTCCCACTCCCGCTGCAGGCGGGGCTGATGGCGCAGGAACGACTGCTTGTCCGGGAAACGATCCAGGCCGATCATGCTCCGTCCTCCTCCCGCTCCAGGCTGCGCCTGGCTTTTGCCGCGTAGTTGTACACGGTGGCCAGGGAGACGCCCAGGCTCTTCGCCGCCGCCTCCGTATTGCCGCCGTTCAGGCGCAGCGTCTCGCTCACCGCCGCCTGGGCCGCCTGCTTCAGCAGGCTCCTATCCGGCCGGCCGGCGGCCCGGTCCCCGCGGCCGCGCTCCTTCGCCTCCTGCTGCACGTACTCCGGCAGCACGGCGGGCTCCAGCACCGTCCGGCCCGGCTCCAGAAACACCAGGGCATGGCGCAGGGCGTTGCGCAGCTCCCGCACGTTGCCCGGCCAGGAGCAGCCCTGGAGACAGCGCACGAACTCCTCCGACAGCTGCGGGCAGGGCATGCCCATGGCCTGGGCCTCCTCGGCGATGAATCTGCCCGCCAGAAGGGGGATATCGTCCGTCCGGTCCGCCAGGTCGGGGATACGCAGCTTCACCGGGGAGAGCCGGTAATAGAGGTCCTCCCGGAAGCGGCCCTGCCGGGCCAGCTCCAGCACGTCCACCCGGGCGGCGGAGACCAGGCGCACGTCCACCGGGATGTCCGCCGTGCCGCCGATGCGGCGGATGCTCCGGCTGGACACAGCCCGCAGCAGCTTGGTCTGCACCTCGTAGGGGATGCTGTCCAGCTCATCCAGAAACAGGGTGCCGCCGGAGGCCGCCTCGAAATAGCCCACCTTGCCCTCCTGGCTGGCGTCGGTGAAGGAGCCCCGCTCGTACCCGAACAGCTCGCTCTCCACCAGGTTGGGGGCGATGGCGCTGGCATTGAGGGCCACAAAGGGCCCGTCCCGCCAAGGGCTGGCGTTGTGGATGGCGTGGGCCAGCATCTCCTTGCCCGTCCCGCTGGCCCCAACCAGCATGACGGGCACGTGATAGGCCGCCGCCTGGGCCGCGGCGCGCTTCAGCCGGAGCATCTCCGGCGAGGCGGTGAGCACGTCCTCAAAGTTCCACAGGGCCTGCCGGCCCTCGTCCCGCTCCCGGGGCTTTGTCCGCCGGTCGTCCAGCAGGATCAGCCGCTCGTGGGTGTGCTCCGACAGGGGGAGCACCATCACCTCCACCTTTTTGTTGTCCCGGTAGTTGACCGACGCGCTCTGCCAGCCCTGGCCGTGGGCGTTGCACACCAGGGCGATGCACCGGGCGAAAATGATGCTGTCCTCGCCGGTGTTCTTCAGGCCGAAGGCCTCCAGCGCCCGCCGGTTGAAGTAGCGGATCACGTTTTTCCGGTCGATGTAGACCACGCCCTGGGGGATCTGCTCCAGCAGGCCGTCGATGGCGATGTCCCGGTCGCGGTCCTCCTGCTTCATCCACCAGATGGCGCCCCCCACGCAGGCCAGGGTATGTACCAGCGGCCGCAGCTGCTCGGTGATGCGGCAGTCCGCCGAGTCCACGCAGCACACGCCGCACACCTGCTGCCGGCTGTCAAAAACGGGCTCCGCATAGCTGTAGTGGCCGTGGAGACAGCGGGCGTAATGCTCCGGCCCGTTGACGGAGACGCCCCGCTTCAGCCGCCAGGCCAGGGTGATGGCCGTGGTGCCCACCCGCCGCTCGTCCTCCAGCAGGCCCAGCCGCTCCCCGGCGGGCTGCCCGATGATGGACAGCACCGCCTGCCGGTCCCCCACGGCGAAGCGGGCGGTGCAGCAGCCCTCCGCCGAGGCGGCCTCCCGGCCGGGCTCGCCCCGCAGATGGCCGTACAGCCGCCGGACATTGTCCTCCGCCTGGCCGCAGCTGAGCCCCGCGGCGGCGCAGCGGGCCCAGGAATCGCGGATCTCCTCCCGCAGGCGGGAATCCCCCGGGTCCAGCTGCGGGAGCGCGGCCCAGGCGCGGCTGACGTGATCAAAATAGGTCTTGTCTGTCCATCCGGTCTCGATCATGCCGTTTCCCCCACTATCTACAAAGGTATGCCAAGCCAAAAACTTTCCATAG
The DNA here is from genome assembly GCA_963647775.1 of Anaerovibrio sp. Lineage (GTDB taxonomy): Bacteria > Bacillota > Clostridia > Oscillospirales > Oscillospiraceae > Enterenecus. The sequence continues at coordinate 13,193 of CAVJBM010000142.1, read as the reverse complement.
TATATTATAGACATTTATCGCCCGTTTTCAATATCAATTTTCCCCACAGGGACCATTTTGTCTTTCTCTCCGGAAAACAGAAAGCAGCCTGGCGCGCCGCACTTCACGCGGCGCGCCAGGCTGTCTTCGGATGCGTCATGCCCGATGGGCAAACCGGCGGTTCACTGCGCCAGGCTGATGCCCCGCTCCCGGATCTCCGGCGCTTCGATCCCCTCCATGATCTCCGGGAGGTGGTCCATGAGATAGTCGCTGCCCCCGGCGGTATAGCCCTGGGCACGCAGCTCCGTGAGGAGCCGGGCGCAGACGTCCTCCGCCAGCGCGATCTGCCCCCCGGCGTCCCGGGTGTCAGCGAGGGCAAGGAGTTTGTCATACATCTCGCCGCCCAGGAGGGGCAGGGCGCGCATGGCCCGGGGCGCCCACTTGTAGAAGGGGCGGTAGGTCCTGTTGAGCAGGAACACCATGGCAATGGCGCTTTGGATAAAGCGGGCCTTGATGTCCCGTGCCGCCAGCGTCTCCCCGCGGCGGCAGGCCCGCAGAAGGTTGTACTGCCCCGTCTGCGCCGCGAGGGCGGCATATCGGGCCAGGTGATAGCGGATGATGTCCGGCGGGAAGTACGCCAGGAGCCCCGCCCGCACGGCGGTAAAGGCCCCCGGCCCGTCGGTGTACACCGCCCCGTTGACGGCGGCGGCCAGGCGGGGCTCCTCCATGGCCAGCCAGCGGAGGGGGCTGTCCGGCACGCCGGGGACCCCCAGGAGCCCCCGGTAGAACCCGTCCACGGAGAAAACGCCGCTGCGCTGCCCCTCGTTGGCGGCCGGACCGGGCCGCCGGCAGCCCAGAAAGGTGTCAGGCAGGCCGCGCCAGAGGTCGTCCAGGTCCCGGGCGAAGCGCCCGCAGTCCTCCCCCGTCAGCCAGATGCACAGCCGGGGGCCGAAGCTGTGGTCCCGGGAGAGCTCGTCGTCAAAGCCGAAGCACTCGGACCCCTCCCCCACCAGCCCGGCGGCAAAGTGCCCCAGGGCGGCGGGCAGCTGTCTCCAGCACCGGGGCAGAAAGATCTCCTCATAGTAGCGGCGGGAGAGCTCCAGCCCCGTCACCGCTCCGTCCCCAGCCCGGCCAGCAGGTCGGCGCAGTTTTGGGCCATCTCCCCGCTCCCGGCCACCTCGAACAGGGCCTTGGCCTCCCGGAAGCGGGCGGCCGCGTCGGGGATGCGCCCCTCCAGCAGGGCGGCGAAGCCCAGGTTGGACACCGTGGTGCCCAGGGCAAAGCCCCGGTCCCCGCTCTGCTGTAAAATCTCCAGCGCCTTCCGGAACATGGCGCCCGCCTCGGCCGTCTCCCGCCGGTCGAGACAGAGCAGACCCTTGTTGTTGTAGACGCTGGCAAGGCTGTCCGGCGGGACGGGCCCTTCACAGCTTTCGTAAGCCTCGATGGCCGCGTCGAAGGTATCGGCGGCCCTGTCCAGCTGCCCCGCCATGCGGTACAAACCCGCCAGGTTGTTCAGCGTGGTGGCGTAGTTCACCGTCAGGCTCCCGCTGCCCAAAACGATCTCCACATGGCTGCCGCCGGCCCGGCGGAAGGGGTCGTCCCCGGCGGGGCAGGCGCTGCACCCGGCGGGCGCATCCGGGCCGTCCGCCGTGCGGAGATAGGTCCGCACCTGCTCCAGCAGTTCCTTCGCCTTCAGATAGGCCGCCTCGCCCTTGTCGTAGACGCCCCGGCCGCGGTAAAAGCCGCCCAGTTCGTTCAGCAGGACGCTCTGGCCCACCGCGTCGTCGGGCCTGGCCGCGGTATACCGTGCGATGGCGTCCCGTAGGGTCTCCTCCGCCCGGGCGTCCTCGCCCGCCGCCGACAGCGCGTCCGCCGCGGCGATGACCTCGGTAATGTTGATCTCTGTGCTCATGCTGTTCCTCCGTTTCTGCGGACGCGGCCTATTGCCCGGGGCCGCCGGGCAGCGCGCCGCTCTTCTGCCTGGCCTGCCGCGCCTGCTCCGCGGCCAGGAACGCCTCGGCCTCCTGCAGGGACGAGAAGCCGCAGGCGCAGACGCTGCGGGCCGTCACCTCCTCCGCCAGGCTCCTGCCCGCGGCCTTCAGGGCCAGCAGATGCGCCCGCAGCAGGCGCAGGGTCTCCTCGGAATAGGTCAGGAGCTCTCCCAGCTGATAGGTCTGGACGGAGACGAAGCCGCCGGCGTCCGCCTCGCTGTACACTGGCCGCCCCCGGGCCCCCACCAGGGGGAACGCCTGCCGCAGGGCGGCGGTCTGGGCCAGCAGCTCCGCGCAGATCTCCTCCGCCAGGGCCGTTTTCTCCCCGCTGTCGGGCGGCAGCAGACGCCGCTGGGCCGCATACTCCGCGGGGTGGGTGTATTTCATCATGCGGAGGTATTTTTCCGCCACCAGGTTCCTGCCCTGGGCCTGGGCGGCGGTCAGGTCCGCCAGGTAGCTCTCCGCCGCCCCGTCGCTCCAGGCGGAAAATTGCGCCAGGCGCATTTTGGAAAACGTGGCGTAGTCGTCCTGGCAGGCGGCGCGGCCGCCCCTGTTGTTGGTGTGCTGGAACATGTCCCATTCCAGCGCCACGATCTGCTCCCGCAGGATCGCACCGTCCATATCTGCTTGCCCTCCTTCCCGGTCAGGCGGCCGGAGCCGCCTGCGCTCACTCCTGTCCGACCGCCTTCTCCTGCACCTTTTTCCGCGAGCCGGCGATGGCCGGGATGCCCCGGCTGCTCATGCGCCGGGCAAAGTCCCTGATCTGCTGCTCAAAGCCCTCGCTGTCCTCGATCTTCATGGCCTTCATCTCCATGGGCAGGCCCAGGGTCCCGGCCTTCTCCTCCCCCAGCGGCCGGTATTTCAGCAGCTGGATCTGCAGGGGCTTGTTGTGCAGCTCCTCAAGGATGAAGTCGGAGGCCCGGTCGATAAAGCCCTCGTCGGCGTTGAAGCCGGGGATGATGGGCATACGGAGGATCATGGGCATGTCCATGTCCGCCAGCTTTTTGATGTTGCTCAGGATCCGCTCGTTGGGCACGCCGGTGAATTTCTGATGGATGCCGCTGTCCATCTGCTTGATGTCCGTGATGAACAGGTCGATATAGGGGGCCACCGCGTCCAGGACCTCCGGCCTGACATACAGGGCGGACTCCACGCAGGTGTGGATGCCCTCCGCCCGGCAGCGCTTCAGCAGCTCCAGGCAGAACTCCCACTGGAGCAGGGCCTCGCCCCCGGACAGGGTCATCCCGCCGCCGGAGTGCTCGTAAAAGGTCCGGTCCTTGCGGATGACGTCCATGGCCTCGCTGACGGTCATTTTCTGGCCCCAGACGGTCAGCGCGCCGGACATGCACTCCTCCTCGCACAGCAGGCAGTTGTCGCAGCGGGTCCGGTCGATGCCCACGATGTGGTTCTCCCCGATGATGAGGGCGTTCTTGCCGTGCCGGGCGCAGACCTTCAGGCAGTACCCGCAGCCGATGCACTTCTGGGGGTGGACCCCCACCTGGGGCGACCGCTCATAGGTCTCCGGGTTGCTGCACCACTGGCAGCGCAGGGGGCAGCCCTTCAGGAACAGCTCCGTGCGGATGCCCGGGCCGTCGTGCACCGTGAAGCGCTGCACGTTGGCCACGTAGGCATACAGCTCTCCGCCGGCGGGGACGGAGCCGGTCACTTTTGTATCGCTCATATTCTTACCTCCCGATCCGGCGCTCCGCGCCTGAAAAACGTATGCCCCGACGATGGGCGATCGCCGGGGCATACACCTGGTCAGCCTGTGTCTCCCCGCGGTCATGACGGGGCCGGGCCTGTCATGGCCGGCTCCGGACAGGCCGTGGGATCAGTCGAGAGACTGCTCCGTTCTGTTGATGAGTTCGTCCTGGAAGCCCTTGCTCAGGGTGTGGAAATAGGAGCTGAAGCCGGACACCCGCACCAGCAGGTCCTGGTAATCCTTGGGGTGCTGCTGGGCGTCGATGAGGGTGTCCTTGTCGGCCACCATGAACTGGATGTGCATGGGGGCGTTTTCCCCCTGGTCGAAGTAGCCGTCCAGGAAGTCCATGAAGTTCTCCCGGCCCTTCTCGCCGGAGATGGTGTCGGCGCCGAAGCGCATGTTGATCAGGGTGCCGCTGCCGAACTTGGCGTGGTCCAGCTTGCCGATGGAGCGGGCATAGGCGGTGGGGCCGTTCCGGTCGCGGTTGGAGTGGGCCGTGCGGGCCGCGCCGATGTTCTCGGACACCGCCTCGTGATGCCTGCGCCCGTCGGGGGACGCGCCGCACACCAGGCCGGACATCAGGTTGATGACCGTGGAGAAGGAGCCGGTCTTGATGATGCCCACGCCGCCGCGGGTGGGCGGATAGGACTGCATCAAGTTGGCATAGGTGTCCAGCACGTACTTCATCATGCTGTCGGCGTAGTCGTCGTCGTTGCCGTAGTGGTGGACCTTGTCGCTGTTCACCAGCTGGTAGAGGCGGTCGTACCCCTCCCAGTTCTTCAGCAGGGCGTCATAGAACTCCTCGGCGGTGAACTTCTTCTCCTCGTACACCACCTGCTTCAGGGCGGTGAGGGAGTCGGCGGTGGTGGCCGGGCCCAGGCACTGGAGGCCGGTGAAGTTGTACCGGGCGCCGCCCTGCATCAGGCTCTTGCCGTTGTCGGTGCAGTCCAGGATGAGGGTGGACATGAAGGGATAGTCGTCCCGCTCCATGTGACAGCTCTGCAGCAGGTCCACCGCCATGATCTCCCGGTCGGCCCAGTACTTCAGCTGGGCCTCAAAGGCGGCCTGGACCTCCTCGTAGGTCTTGAAGTCCTTCAGATAGCCGGTCTCCAGGCCCAGGGTCTTGCCCACGCCCTTGCAGGTCTTGTTGTACTGCGGGCAGCTTTCGCCCGGACACTCGAAGCAGCAGCCGTTGTTCAGGGCCAGCTCCAGCACCTTGGGCAGGGTGATGTAGCAGTTGTCGTGCCAGCCGAAGGTCTTGCCCGGGGCCTCCAGCTCCACGCAGCCGATGTTCACGTAGTCGCGGGCGTCCTCAGCGGACACGCCCTGGCGCATGAGGGCGTCCTCGCAGACAGGGTCGTTCATCATCTTGGGGTGGCCCATGCCCAGGCGGACCATCTCGGCCACCTTCACCTTCAGCTCATAGGGGGTGCCGGCGTGCCAGCGGACGGTGATGAAGGGGTTCACCAGCCGGGTGTGGATCATGGCGTCCAGCAGCATGAAGGTCAGGTCGTTGGTGGCGTCGTTGCCCTCGGCGTCGGTGCCGCCCACGATGAGGGCGGAGCTGGTCCAACCGCGGACACCGCCCCGCCACTGGTCGTTGCCGGTGTCGGGGGCCAGCTTCTCGTGGGTGGTCAGCTTCAGGTAGTAGAACTCCAGCAGCTCCTGCATGAACTCCTTGGTGTAGGTGCCGTTGTCCAGGGAGGACTTGTAGTAGGGATACAGGTACTGGTCCGTGCGGCCCAGGGCGATGCCGTGGCCGTTGCACTCCATGAAGGCCACCATGTGGACCATGTGCATGACCTCGACGGCGTCCCAGAAGTCCCGGGCGGGGCCCTCGGCCAGGTGATCGCACATCTCGCTCATGTGCAGCAGCTCGTCCTTGGTCTGCTGGCTGGTGTAGTTGGCCGCCTGCTCCTTGGCGTACACCGCGTAGCGGCGGAAATAGTCGGAGATGGCGTTCAGCACGATCAGCTGGGCCTTGTGGAAGTGGAGGGCGCGGACGCCGTCGGCGTTGGTGGGGGTGCCCAGCTTCTCGATGGCGGCGTTCACGTGGGCCTTGACGCCGCTGAGGCCCAGCTTCAGGATGTACTCATAGTTGGGGGTGATGTGGCCCACGCCCATGTCCACCATGATGCTGGGGTTGAGGATGTTCACCCCGCCGGTGGAGACGACGCCCTTGGCCGCGTCCTGGGGCAGGCGGGCCAGGAAGGCGTCCTTCACGCTCTTGCCCTTCCAGTAGTACTCGGTGCTGAGGATCTCGTCCTTGATCTTGTCGTCGTAGACGAAGGGGTTGTAGCTGCGCTGGCTCAGGGGGCGGTTGCGCAGCTCGTCGTAGATCCAGGTGCCGCTCTCCAGATAGACGGGGGCGGCGAAGTTCTTGGAGCCGTCGTCCAGCAGGAGCAGCTCGCCCTCCACATAGTTCAGGGGGCAGATCTGCATGTACTTCTCCAGGGCCTTGGCCTTCTTGATCACAATGGGCTGGCCCTCGTTCTCCTCATACGCCTGGGTAAAGGCCAGGGCGCGGCAGGAGTCCAGGAAGAGGGGGGATTCCTTGTACAGCTCGCGGATGCGCTCGATGCGGGGATAGGGGGAGAAGCCGCCGGAGGTCAGGTGCTTGCTCACGCCGACGCCGAAACATTTATCATAGGGCTCCACGCCGCGGGCGGTGGTGTGGGCCACGGTTTTCTGGGTGCTCATGAATGGGCCTCCTTACATTTAAATTATGGGGCCGCTGCCGCCGCGGCGGCGGCAGCGGCCCAGCAGAGGTCAGAGTGGGGTATCTCAGCCGTCCACCCGGGGGCAGACGTCGAAGCTGTCCCAGTCGGAGGGATCGAAGTGGTGCATGTGGGGCACAGAGACCGTCACGCGGGTGAAGTCCATCAGGTGGTAGTACTGCAGGTTCTCGCAGATGCTGTTGCCGCCCCAGGTGCCGCAGCCGATGGCCACGGTGATGGGCAGGCCGTTGTCCTTGCCCCGGGTGGGCTGGTTGATGTGGAAGCGGCCCACGGGCATCAGGCGGGCGGCGTAATTGATGCGCTCCTGATTGTTGGACCAGATGGAGCTGCTGTGGCCGGCGCCGCCGTGGACCTCCAGATTGGTGACGGCGGTGTCCACCGCGTCCTCAAACTTGGTATAGGTGGTGTAGCGCAGCACGGGGGCCATGATCTCCTCGCCCAGGATGTCGGAGGCGTCCGTGACCTGGCTCTTGAGGATGATGGCCTTGTAGTTATCGGGCACGGTGATGCCCACCATGGCGGCGATCATCTGGATGGGCCGGCCCACGATCTTGCGGTTGATGGGGCCGTGGTCGGGGAAGATCAGCTCACGCAGCTTGTCGATGTCCTCGGTGCTGGTGATGAGGTAGGCGCCGGCGGCGTCCATGGCCTTCAGAAACTCCTCCTCCCGGGCGGCGGGGACGTGGACGGTCTGCTCGCTGGTGCAGGTGACGCCGTTCTGGAAGGTGCGGCTCATGACCATGTCGGCGCAGGCACCGGCCAGGTCGGGGTAGTCCTCGTCCACCAGGGCCTGGCAGTTGCCCTGGCCCACGCCGAAGCCGGGCTTGCCGCAGGAGTACACGGCCTTGACCATGCCGGGGCCGCCCACGCCGATGTTGGCGTCGCAGGCGGGCATCATGGCGTTGCTGGCCTCGATGGAGCACATCTCGGGGGAGATGCACAGCACCAGATCCTCGGGGGCGCCGATGGCCTTCAGGTTCTCGCGGATGTAGTTGGCCATGTTGTAGGAGGTGTGGGCGGTCATGGGATGGGGGGCGGCCACGAAGGAATTGCGGGCCTTGATGGCCATCATGGCGCCGCCGATGACCGTGCCGGTGGGGTTGGTGCTGGGCAGGATGCAGCCCACCACGCCCAGGGGCTTGGCAAAGACGCGCACGCCGGGCTCGTCGGGGCGGATGTTGGGGATCTCGCCCACGGAGACCTTGCCCCGCAGGAAGTTCCAGTTGCCAGCGCCGGCATTGAAGATCTTCATCTTCTCCTCGGCCACGCTGCCCATGTGGCTCTCGGCGACGGCCGACTCGGCGATCTCGTCCTGATGGTCCAGCACGGCCATGCCGATGGCGCGGACCACCTCGTCGATGGCGCGCTGGTCGGTGTACTCCCGCTCGAACTTCCGCTGGGCGGCGCGGCTGCGCTTGATCAGATCTGCAACGTACTCGTTGATGGCATTGATTTCAGGCATATGAATTCTCCTTTTTTGACGCATAGTGGATAGGATCGACGGTATTGACGCTTGCGGAGGGAGGAAGGGCAGGCCGCCGGAAGGGAACGGCCTGCCCGGAGGGAATTTAGCCGTTCTCGGCGTCCTTCTTGGTGGCGGAGTTCTTCACGAAGGCCATCAGGACGCAGGAGATCACCAGCAGGATGCCGGCCATCCAGAAGATCTTGCTGATGGAGCAGCTCAGCAGCATCCGCAGGGAGTTGACGGTGGAGTCAAACAGGCCCAGGGACTCGCTGGCCACGCCGTCCCGCAGGGCGGTCATGCCCGGGGTGCTCAGCAGGGTGCCGGAGGACTGCAGCTTGCCGACGACATCGTCGCCCAGGCTGCCGGCGCCGGCCAGGATGCCGCCCACGCCGCTGCTCCAGGTGGAGGTCATGAGCATACCGCCGATGGTGATGCCCAGGGTGCCGCCCAGCTTCATCATGAACTGCAGCAGGGAGGTGCCGGTGCCGATGTACTCCCGGGGGATCTCCTTCTGGATGATCTGGGTGAAGCCCACGATCACGGCGGAGTTGAACGCGCCGCCGATGAACTCAGCAAAGTACAGGATGAAGGAGGAGTTGCCGGGGCGCATGAAGGTAAAGGCGATCATGGACAGGGCCACGCCCAGCATGCAGATGATCTGCACCGGCTTCAGGGCCTTGGGGCCCTTTACGGAGATGAGCTTGCCCCAGATGAAGGAGAAGATCAGGTAGCCCGCGGCGTGGACCGTCAGGAAGGTGCCGGAGATGGTGGAACTGAGGCCCAGCACGCCCACGCCGATCTGGGCGGTGTAGGTGCTGAAGGAGAAGCAGGCGGGGCCATAGAGGACCATGGCGATCAGGCCCAGGGTAAAGCCGCGGTACTTGAACAGGTGGAAGGGCATCAGGGGGTTGCTGCCCTTCTTCTCCACCAGGATGAAAGCGATGATGGCTACCACGGCGATGATGTACAGCACGATGAGGGTGGGGCTGCCCCAGCCCTTGGACCGGCCCCAGGTGAAGGCCAGCAGGAAGGCCAGGCCGAAAAAGGCCACGGTGATGCCGCCGGCCCAGTCGGGGCGCTTGTGCTCGCCGCTCTCCATGGCGGGGGTCTTGATGGTGGGGATCATGGCGAGCACCAGGGCCATGGACACGATGGACAGCACGGTCAGGAACAGGAACACGATGCGCCAGCTCAGGTTGTCAATGAAGGCGCCGGCCAGGATGGGAGCCAGCATCTGCGCCACGCCGATGCCCGCGCCGTTGATGGTCATGAACATGGGCCGTTCTTTTTCGTTGCTGATCTCACCGATGAGGGTCAGGTAGTTGGCGCTCATGATGGCCTGGGCCGCGGAGGCGATCACACGGCCGATGAGCACCACCAGCATGGAGGGGGCCAGCCACATGACGGCAGAGCCGATGGCGAAGAGCACCGCGCCGATGCCCAGCCAGCGCCGGCGGCCCTGGATGTCGCCCAGGTTGCCGAACATGGGGATGAAGATGCCGCTCACCAGGGTGAAGAGGGTGAACTGCAGGGTGTAGTACTCCACGCCGGACAGGTCCGCCACGATGGCGGCGCCGGTGGTGCTGAACATGTTGGAGCTGAAGTTTTGCAGCAGGCCCAGGAAGAACACCACAAACATAATGGCCTTCTTCTTGCTCGGGGTGAGTTCGTTGACTGCGATCATAGCTTTCATGCGCGTGGAACTCCTTTCAATAGTTGAGGGAGACAAAGGGCCGTCTCCCGGATAGGGTCGGGACGTGCAGGGGCGGTCACTTGGTCAGCAGTTCGCCCATCATAGCGCCGGACATGCCGGCGGCGTTGGCCTCGTCGGTGTCGATGTGTACGGAGGTGTGGCTGGAGTTGGTCTGGGAGACGCTCACGTCGTCAAAGATCAGGCTGCGGCCGGTGCCGCTGATCTTGATGCACACCACGTCGCCGGCCTTGACGCCGGCTTCCTCGGCGTCGTCGGCGCGCATATGGATGTGCCGGTGGGCCACGATCACGCCCTTGTCGATCTCCAGCGTGCCGCAGGGGCCCACGATCTTACAGCCGGGGGTGCCCTCATGATTCTGGGGGCCGGACTCGCGCACCACGGCGGGCACGCCGATCTTGCGGGTGTCGGTGGCGGAGAGCTCCACCTGCACGTACTTGCGCAGGGGCCCCAGGATGGTCACCCGGGGGATGCTGCCCTTGGGGCCCACCACCTCCACGCGCTCGGCATACACGCTGCCGCCCATGAAGTTGTCCTGGCCGCGGAGAGTCAGCTGCGCGCCCGGTCCGAACAAAGTCTCCACATCCTCCTCGCGGAGGTGGATGTGGCGCGCGGAAATATCCACATATACTTCCTTGCCCATGATTTTCTCACCTTTCTGTCTGCTTGGTTTGTTTTCCGTCGGCGCCGGTCCTGCCGCCAGGCGTTTGCCGCCGCCGTGTATGGATGCTGTCAGGCCCGGCCGCGCCGGGCGTCGGATGGGGAGGGGTCAGAGCACGATGGCCTCCCGCTCGCCCCGCAGGACGCTGAGCACGCCGTCCACCATGGCCTCGTTCTCCTTCTCGCCGGGGTAGACCATCACGGGGGCCAGGGAGCCCACGCACTCCTTGATGGAGGAGACCACCCGCTCGGAGTAGGCCATGCCGCCGGTGAGCACGATGGCGTCCGCCTTGCACTTGAGCACGGTGAACTGCGCGCCGATGTAGCGGCACACCTGGTAGATAAAGGCCCGCAGGATGAGGTCGCAGTGGTCGTCGCCCTCGGCGGCCTTCTGCTCGATGATACGCAGGTCGGTGTACCCCGTGTGGGCCAGGAAGCCGCCGCCGTTGGTCAGCAGGTTCATCATGGCCCGCTTGTCGTACTTCCCGCTGTAGCACGCCTCCACCAGCTTGTTCAGGGGCAGGGGGCCGGTGCGGTTGGTGCCGAAGGGGCCCTCGCCGGCGCTGCCGCCGCTGGTGGAGTCCACCACCAGGCCGCGGCGGTGGGCCGCGATGGACACGCCGCCGCCCATGTGGGCCACCACCAGGTCCGCGTCCTCATAGCGCTTGCCCAGGTCCTTGGCCGCCTTGCGGGCGATGGCCTTCTGGTTGAGCACGTGGAAGCCGCTGGACCTGGGGAAGTCGGGGTGTCCGGTGATGTAGGACACGTCCTGGAATTCGTCCACGCCGTCGGGGTCCACGATGTAGACGGGGACCTGCCGCCCCTCCAGGATCTCGTCCACCAGGGGCAGCACGATGAAGGAGGGGTGGATGGCCTTGGGGAAGCTGTTCCGGTAGGCGGTGTACAGTCCGTCCCGCAGCTTGCCCCGGACCAGATAGGTCCCGCCCATCTTGCACAGCCCCGCGCCGAAGGCCCGGATGACGATGGCGTCCAGACTGTCCAGAGAGATGTCGTTCTCCCGCAGCCAGGCGTTGATGGTCCCCTTGCGGAAGGCGATCTGGGCCGCGTTGTCCGCGCAGGCGCCGATCTCCTCGTCCGTGTGGCGGATAGTGCCCTCCATGACCTGCCGCTCGTCCTCAAAGAGGGCCAGCTTGGTGGAGGTGCCACCCAGATTGAAAATCAAGATCCGATACATATGCATTCGCCTTTCGTGGTGTAGTATTTGCTCTGCGGGGCGCCGGTCAGGAGTCGGACTCCTGCTGCTCCGCGGCGGCGTGGCGGGCCTGAAGCTCGGCCGCGATCTCCCGCATCCGTTTGTTGTCCAGATTGTAGCGGAGGAAGGCGATGCCGGCCACCAGGGCCATCAGCGCCGGGATATAGTACATGGAGCTCATGATGCCGGTGATGGCGGCGGGGGTCTGGGTCTGGTTGGGCACGTAGCCGGTGATGGCCAGGATCAGCGGCGGCAGGGAGATGCCGATGGCGTTGCCTACCTTGGTGAAGAAGGAGATGAAGGAGGAGGTGAAGCCCTCCAGCCGCTGGCCGGTGGTGTACTCGGTGTAGTCCACCGTGTCGGAGATGACCACGTTGCTCTGGCAGTAGGCCACGCCGGTGCAGAAGTGGATGATGGCGCTGAGGATGAAGAAGAGCACCAGGTTGGGCATGGTATCCAGGAAGGACACCACCACCAGCAGCACCCCCGCGATGATGTAGGACCAGGACACCACCTTGCCCTTGGAGCCCGTCCACTTCACCAGGTACTGGGAGAAGAAGTTGCCCGCCATCATGGGGAAGCGCAGCAGGGTGATGAACAGGGGGATGAGCAGCAGGTTCTCCATCCGGTAGGTGAAGTAGTACATGATGGTGGCGTTGCGCCCGGCCATGAAGATCTGCCCCACCAGGGAGCTGATGATCAGCAGGCCCAGGTACTTGTTGCCCCGCATGGCGGAGAACATCTTGCCCAGGGAGACCTTTTCCCGCTTCTCCCTGGTCCGGGGTGCGTCGTAGTTGGCGGGCCTGATATGCTCCTTGGACACGATGCCGGACAGGAGGATGAAGGGCGCGCCGATGGCGCTGAACACCAGAGCCGCCATGGCGTAGGCCATGTTGGTCCCCACGGTGCCCTGGAAATACTTGATGAGGCCCGGGGCGAACACGCCCACGCCCCAGTTGGCCAGCACCGCCAGGGTCACCCGCACGCTGCCGATGGAGGCGCGCTCCTGGGGGTCCTGGGTGAGGGTGGCCTGGAGGGACACATAGGGGATGTAGAACATGGTGTAGACCCAGGTGAAGGTGCAGTAGGTCAGCACCGCGAAGATCACCCGGAGGGCGTAGGACCAGCTGGGATTTGTCAGGAAGCTGAGGAACGTGATGATCACAAAGGGAATGGCCGAGGCGACGATCCAGGGGCGGTACCGGCCCCACTTGGTGCGGGTGCGGTCGGCCAGGATGCCGATGAGGATGTCGTTGATGGCGTCCCAGATCTTGGTGACCCACACGATCAGGCTCACCAGGCCGGCGGCGATGCCCACCACATCGGTGTAGAAAATGGAGATGTAGGTGGTGAACATGGCGTTGGACATGTTCTCGCCGAATTCACCGGAGCCGATGAACAGCTTTTTCCACCAGGGCCATTTGATCATTGTGGTCTGGGTCCCCGCGGTGTTGGATGCGGCGTTTTCTTTCTTTGTCATGCGTTTTCACCCTAACTCAAATTTTTGGTTTCTCTTTTCTCAGGCACGCCTCTGCCCGAGGGGCTGCACAAGAACAGTTTTCTCTCCCCCTTCACGTCAGATCTCGGCACAGGGGACCGATCCCGCCCGGGACCGCGGGCCCTGCACCTGCTTTTCTTTCCGGCCATCCTTTGCCGCCTATTATAAGCAAGCACCGTGCCAACTTCGGGCCGGAGACGGCGAAGTCCTTGACGTCATGGGAAAAATAAATATTT
>CAVJBM010000141.1:0-2553 GCA_963647775.1 Anaerovibrio sp. | reverse complement strand
ATCAGGGCTTTTTCGTTCACCGGTCCCTCCTCCTTCTGTGTTCACCTGATTACACGCGGGGCGGCGCGAAAGGTTGGCGTCCGCTCAAAAATTCTTTGTCCCGAGCTCCACGGTCCTGCCGCCGAGATCCTGGTAAACGCGGTGGGAGATGGACAGCACCGTCCGCCCGGCGGAGGCCCGGCGCAGGGCCTCCAGCACGCGGGCCTCGGTCTCCGCGTCCAGATTGGCGGTGATCTCGTCCAGCAGGAGCACCGCCGGGTCGGCCGCCGCCGCCCGGGCGATGGACAGCAGCTGCCACTCCCCCTGGGAGAACATCCCGTCGGTGCAGGGGGCGGCGTACCCCTCGGGGAAGGCGCGGATGGTCTCGTCGATGCCGGCCAGCTTCGCGGCCCTCTGGGCCATCTCCGCGGTGACGGAGGGGTCCCCCAGGGTGATCTGGTCCAGCACCGTGCCCGGCACCCGGGCGAAGTGCTGCTCCACGCAGCCGATGCAGGCCCGCCGCTCCCGGTCGGTGATGGCGGCCACGTCCACGCCGCCGATGGTGACGGAGCCCGACTGCGGCGGGTAGAGCCCCAGCAGCAGGCGGAACACCGTGCTCTTGCCCGCGCCGGTCCGGCCCACCAGGGTGACCTGCTCCCCCTGCCGCACGGTCATGGAGAAGTCCCGCAGCACGGGCTTTTCCCCGTAGCCGAAGGTCACGTGGTCCAGCACCACGTCCCCCCGGGCGGGGGTCTCCCGCTCCGGCGGGACGGTCCGCTCCGGCTGGGCCAGGAAGGCGTCGATGCGCTTCACGCCCGCCATGGCCGACTGGATGGTCTGGATCTCCATGCCCAGGCTCTCGATGGGGGTGAAGATACGGGAGATGTAGTCGATGACCGCCACGGAGGTGCCCACCGACATGCCGAACAGGGCCAGCACCTCCGCCCTGCCGGAGGCGGAGAGCAGCATCACGATCCCCACCACCGCGGCGTTGAGGATGAGCACCACGGGGGAGTAGACCGCGTCGTAAAAATTGGTCCTTTCCACGGCGGCGTAGCTCTCGCCGATGCGGCGGTCATAGCGGCGCTCCATGTAGTCCTCCAGCCCCAGGGCCCGGATGGTGCGGATGTTGTGCAGGGTCTCGGGCACCTGGCCGGACACGGCGGCCACGGCCCGGCGGTTGTCCAGCTGGGCGGCCAGCATTTTCTTCTGCACGTGCCGGGTGAACAGGGCGAACAGCGGCAGCACCACCACCAGCACCAAGGCCAGCCCCGTGTTCTTCACCGCGATGACCGCCAGGATGGACAGGATGCGGCAGGCGTCCGCCGCCATGCTGATGATGCCGGAGGTGAACAGGGCCTCCACCGTGTCCACATCGCCGGAGAAGCGGGCGGCCACCTCGCCGGGGTTCTGGCCGGCCAGGGTGCCGGCGGGCAGCAGGGTGAGCTTCCGCGACATCTCGGAGCGCAGGGCGTGGGTCATTTTCTGGCCGAAGAGCACCAGCAGCGTCTCCTGGGCGGAGGAGAGCAGCCCCTCCAGCACCAGGCTGCCGAAGTAGAGCAGCACGGCGGTGAAGGCCAGGGGGAGCCCGCCGGTGAGCCGGTCGATGACCCGGGCCAGCAGCAGCGGCGGGATCAGGGACGCCCCCACCGACGCCGCCACGCACAGCAGGGTCCCGGCGGTGAGCAGGGGGTGGCTCCGGGCCGCCGCGCGCAGGGCGGAGAATACGCCGTTATGCTTCTTCATGGACGTTCCCTCCAGTCTGGCTCTCGTACAGCCGGCGGTATGCCGGCACGGACGCCATCAGCTCATCGTGGGTGCCCACGGCGGTCCTGCCGTCCTCCATAAAGACCACCTGCGCCAGCTCCGGGAAGTGGTACAGCCGGTGGGAGATGAGGAACACCACCTTGTCCTTCGCGTACTCCCGCAGGTTGGCGCACACCGCGTCCTCCGTTTTGCGGTCCAGGGCGGAGAAGGGGTCGTCCAGCACCAGCAGGGGGCGGGGGTGGGCCAGGGTGCGGGCCAGGGCCAGCCGCTGGGCCTGCCCGCCGGAGAGCCGCGTGCCGCCGCTGCCGATGACGGTGTCCGCGCCGTCCTCCATGGCCCGCACCTCGTCCTCCAGGGCCACGGCGGCCAGGGGGGCCGTCGCGTCACCCCCGCTGCCGCAGAGCACGTTGCGGGCCACGGTATCGGCGCTGAGCTCGGGGTCGTGGCCCAGGTAGCCCACCGTCCCGGCGATCTCCCGGGGGGAGAGGGAGGACAGCTCCCGCCCGCCGAAGCGGACCGAGCCGCCGTAAGGCCCCTCGCACAGGAACACCCGCCCCAGGGTGGACTTGCCGCAGGCCACGGGGCCGGTGACGCCGATGATGTCGCCGGGCCGGGCGGTCAGGGACAGGCCGGAGAAAATGGGCGTATCGCCGTAAGAAAAGGAGAGGTCCTTCAGCGTCACCTCCGCGGGCGGGGGCGTCTCCAGGGGCGGGAGGGCCTCCGGCTGCCGCATCAGGGGCTTGATCCGCTTCCACGACACCTCCGCCTTCTGCACGGAGTTGAACAGCTTGGCCACCTTGGAGGACT
>CAVJBM010000140.1:0-4996 GCA_963647775.1 Anaerovibrio sp. | reverse complement strand
TCGGTGCTGGGGCCGTCGAACTTCTGGTTCTGGTAGTCCTCGGCGTTAAAGGCGTGGACCACGTTGATGCCCGTCAGGTTCTCCCGGGCCACCCGGTTGAGCTTGTCGGTGAGCTGCTGGACGATGCGGATGCGGGGGATGCAGATGAGCATGATGGCCAGCACCGCGGCGCAGATGACTACCACAAAGGCCGCCGTCACTACGGACAGCTCCCAGCTCTTGCCCAGGATCTTGATGATGGCCCACACCGCCATGATGGGGGACTTGATGATCATCTGCAGGCCCATGGCCACGATCATCTGGATCTGGGTGATGTCGTTGGTGGTACGGGTGATGAGGCTGGGGATAGAGAATGCCTGCATCTCCTCGCTGCCCACGTCCATCACGTGGTGGAACAGCTTGGCCCGGATGGTGTAGCTGAAGCCGGCGGCCACCTTCGCCGCCAGAAAGCCGCAGAGAATGGCCAGCACGGCGCTGGCCAGCGTGCACCCCAGCATCTTCCCGCCCACCCGGACGATGTCCGCCGTGGCGCTGCCGGGGGTCTTGATGAGGGCGGTCAGGTCGGTCATGTAGTCGGGGAGGGTCAGGTCAAAGTAGATCTGCCCCACCACCAGCACGGCGCACACCAGGGACATGACCAGCTCCCTGGGGCGCATTTTGCGCAGTAATTTGATCATTGCTCGTTCTCCGTTTCGCTGCCGCCGGCTCCGCCGGTCCGAATTTGTTCGATGTTGCGCTCGAACACCGCCATGCACTTGCGCAGGTGGGCCAGGTCCTCTTCCCCCAGGCCCGCGGCTATCTGCCGGCCGAACAGCTCCTGCCGGGCGCGGCCCCGCGCCACGATGGGCTCCGCCTTCTCCGTGCACACCAGGCGGGTCTTGCGCCGGTCGCCGGGGACGCTCTGCCGCTCCAGATAGCCCTCGTTCACCAGCCGGTCCACGTGGAAGGACACGATGCCCGGCTTCATGCCGCGGCAGCGGCAGACCTCCCGGGCGGTGTCGTACCCCTCGTTGTTGGCCAGGAAGAGCAGGATATCCAGCGCCGCCGGAGGAAGGTCCAGCTCCGCGCACAGGGGCTGCATGGTCACATAGTAGGCCTCCCGGAATTTGTTGGCGGTGTTGAACATCACGGCGGCCGTCACGCTGATCTCGTGCATGAGATCCCCTCCCATTTCTAACTATCTAATATTGGACTTTCTCATTTTACTGATTCCGCGGAAAATGTCAATGAACGAACTGTGAATTTTTCGCCGTCATGCCCGCTCCGCCGACAGCATGAAGCTCTCCAGTTCCCGGGCCGCCGCCCGCAGGGCCGGAAAGCGCCGCTTCACCAGGCAGATGGACCGCTCCGGGATGCGCTCCCGCAGGTCGATCACCCGCACGCCGCTCTCCCCCCGGACCATGTCCTCCGGCACGAAGCCGATGCCCAGGTCGGCCCGCACCAGGGGCAGGATCTGGTCGGTGCCCGCCGCCTCGATGGCCGGGGCGAAGGTGAGGCCGTGCCGGGCGAAGAAGGCGGCATACCGCTCGTGGGTCTTGGAGTCCGCGCCCAGGGAGATGATGGGGTACCGCTGGAGCAGGGCCAGGGGCACTCGGTCGCCGTGAAGCTCCGGGTAGGCGTCGCCGCACACGGGGACCTCCCGGATGGTGCGCACGGTGCGCTCCAGAAGGGAGTCTGAGTGGACGGTGGGGGTGGTCACCAGGGCGAAGTCGGTCAGGCCGTTTTTCAGGTCGTCGATGGCCTGGGCGGTGTTGCGGCTGGTGATGCGGATGCGCACCCCGGGGTAGCGGGCACGGAACTGCTTGAGCACCGGCAGCAGGAAGCAGCGCAGCGCCACCTCCGTGACGCCGATGGAGATGGCTCCCCGCTCGGCCGCCATGCCCAGGGAGAGCTCCTCCTCCCCCGCCTCGATCTGGGCCATGGCCGCGCTGACGTGGGCGTAGAGCCGCTCCCCCTCCGGGGTCAGGCGGACGCCGCGGCTGGTGCGCACGAACAGGGCGCAGCCCAGGGCGTTCTCCAGATTGCGGATGGTGCGGGTGACGTTGGGCTGGTTGCTGAACAGCGCCCGGGCCGCCGCCGTGAAGCTGCCGCACCGGGCCACCACGCAGAATACCCGGTAGTAGTCATAGCTTGCCTGCATCAAGATCACTCCATACAAATTTCATATAGCAAAGATACAAAACATATATTTTACATATGGCTATGACTGCATTATAATAGTCCAGTCTGAAAAGTCAAGGGATCATCTTCCCTGAGAAAAGAGGCCGTATTCCTATGAATAAAGACCTGACGGTGGGCGAGCCCAGTTCGGTGCTGTTCCGGTTCTGCCTGCCGCTGTTCGGCAGCATCATCTTCCAGCAGCTGTACAACATCGCGGACAGCTTTGTGGCGGGCAAGTTCCTGGGGAACGACGCCCTGGCCGCCGTGGGCAACAGCTATGAGATCACCCTGATCTTCATCGCCTTTGCCTTCGGGTGCAACATCGGCTGCTCGGTGATCGTGTCCCAGCTGTTCGGCGCCAAGCGCAACAGCGAGCTCAAGACCGCCGTGTACACCACCCTCATCGCCAGCGGCGTGCTGTGCGCGGTGCTGATGCTGTGCGGCATCCTGTTCTGCGACGGGCTGCTGGGACTCATCAACACGCCGGAGAATATCTTTGCCGACTCCAAGCTGTACCTGGACATCTACATCTACGGGCTGCCCTTCGTATTCTTCTACAATGTGGCCACCGGTATTTTCTCCGCCCTGGGCGACTCCAAAACGCCCTTTATCTTCCTGGCCTGCTCCTCCCTGTCCAACATCGGCATGGACATCCTGTTCGTGGCCGGCTTCAAGATGGGGGTGGACGGCGTGGCCTGGGCCACCTTCCTGTGCCAGAGCGTCAGCTGCATCCTAGCCATCGTGGTGGTGTTCCGCCGCTTCCGCAAGATCCCCGTGGAGGAAAAGCCCAAGGCCTTTTCCTGGGTCCTGCTGGGCCGCATCGCCGCCATCGCCGTCCCCAGCATCCTGCAGCAGAGCTTCATCTCCGTGGGCAACATCATCATCCAGGGGGTCATCAACAGCTTCGGCTCCGCCGTCACCGCCGGGTACGCCGCCGCCATCAAGCTGAACAATATGGTGGTCACCTCCCTGGTCACCATGGGCAACGGCATCTCCAACTACACCGCCCAGAACCTGGGCGCCGAGAAGTTCGACCGCATCAAGGCGGGCTTCCGGGCCGGGCTGAAGCTGGTGTGGTGCATCGCCATCCCCATGTCCCTGATCTACTGCTTCGCCGGGCGGTGGCTGGTGTACATCTTTATGGACTCCCCCACCGGCCAGGCCATGGACGTGGGCGTCACCTTCCTGCGCATCGTCTCCCCCTTCTTCTTCGTGGTGGCGGCCAAGCAGGTGTCCGACGGTATCCTGCGGGGCGTCCAGCGGATGAAGCAGTTTATGGTCACCACCTTCTCCGACCTGGTGCTGCGGGTGGGGCTGTCCATCGCGCTGGCCAAAACGGCCCTGGGCTCCACCGGCATCTGGCTGTCCTGGCCCATCGGCTGGACCGTGGCCACCGTGCTGTCCATCGTGCTGTGCCTCGCCTATCTGAAAAAATCGCAGCCTCAGCTTCCATAACGCCCCGGCGGCACAGGAATATCCCCTGTGCCGCCGTTTTTTTGCCGGAAAGGCCGCCCCCGGAACGGGCGGTTTTTTCTTTATTGCAAAAACGTGTTAAATCATTAAAAAAACTCGTGCAAAATCTGGCAGACCGCGCTATAATGGAGACACCATGGGCGGTCCCTCCGCCCGGACCGCCCCAGGGGCGGAATCTTACGGTGCAAGAGGTCTTTGCTATGCGGATCACGGTAAAGGTGGGCACATCCACCCTGGCTTACGCCACAGGAAAGCTGAATATCCAGCGGATGGAAAAGCTGTGCAAGGTGCTCAGCGACCTGAAGAACGCCGGGCACGAGATCATTCTGGTCTCCTCCGGCGCCATCGCCATGGGCTTCGGCAAGCTGAACCTGCGGGAGCGGCCAAAGGATATGCCCACCAAGCAGGCCTCGGCGGCGGTGGGCCAGTGCGAGCTGATGTACGTCTATGACAAGCTGTTTACCGAGTACAACCACACGGTGGCCCAGCTGCTCATCACCGCGCCGGATATCGCCGACGGCGGCAGCCGGAAGGAGAACTTCCACAACACCATGGACCGGCTGCTGGAGCTGGGGGCCCTGCCGGTCATCAACGAGAACGACACCGTGTCCACCGAGGAGATCGCCGTGGGCGACAACGACACCCTCTCCGCCATCGTGGCGTCCACGGTGAAGGCGGACCTGCTCATCCTCCTGTCCGACATCGACGGGCTGTACGACAGCGACCCACACAAGAACCCGGAGGCCAAGCTCATCAGCACCGTGAAGGAGATCGACGAGGGCATCCTCGCCCTGGGGGGCGGCAGCGGGTCCTCCCTGGGCACCGGCGGCATGGCCACCAAGCTGAGCGCCGCTCAGATCGCCACGGGGGCGGGCTGTGAAATGGTCATCGCCAACGGCAGCCGGCCGGAGCTGCTGTACGACATCGTGGCGGGCAGGCCCGTGGGCACAAGATTTTTGGGAAGGAGGCGCCGCCATGACGACGCTTGAACTGCTGAAAAAGACCCGGGGGGCCTGGGGCTCCCTGCGCAATCTGGAGCCGGAGGCCAAAAACCGGCTGCTGCTGGCCATGGCGGACAGCCTGGAGGCCGGCTGCGGGGACATCCTGGCCCGCAACGCCGACGACATGGCCGCCGCCCGGGGGCACATCTCCGACGTGATGCTGGACCGGCTGAAGCTGGACGAGGGCCGGGTGGCCGCCATGGCCGAGGGCATCCGGGCGGTGGCCGCCCTGCCCGACCCCGTGGGCCGGGTGCTGGCGGAGTTCCGCCGACCCAACGGCATGACCATCCGCAAGGTGCAGGTGCCCCTGGGCCTGGTGGCCATCATCTACGAGAGCCGCCCCAACGTCACCTCCGACGCGG
>CAVJBM010000139.1:0-10931 GCA_963647775.1 Anaerovibrio sp. | reverse complement strand
GGTCGTCGTTCAGGCCGGTGGACGCCTCCACGAACAGGGGCGCGGACACCCGGCGCAGGCGCAGGGAGCCCCCCAGATCGTCCTCAAACAGCCGCTTGAGCAGGCCGATGGCCTTCTGGGTGTCGTACAGGTTCAGGCAGGGGGAATACCCCGCGGGGATGACGGTGACGGGCATACGCTTTTCTCCTTTGAAGTGATAATACCGCATTATACGACAGAGAGGACAAAAATGCAAGGGTACAGGCGCAAAAATGCAGGGCCGGAACGATTGTTTTTTGCACATAAAAATGGTATACTGCGGGCAGAGAGACACAGAGCAAAGGAGACGATGAGACATGGTTGAAAACTTTGAGGCAAAGCTGAAGGAATACGCCCGTCTGCTGGTGGACGTGGGCATGAACCTCCAGCCCGGGCAGACCGCCCGCATCGGCGCGGCGCTGGAGTGCGCGCCCCTGGCCCGGCTGTGCGCGGAGGCCTGCTTCGACCGGGGGGCCCGGGACGTGCTGATGGACTGGAGCGACAGCTTCGTCACCCGGCAGCGCTACCTGCGGGCGGACGAGGAGGTCTTCTCCCTGTTCCCCCGCTGGCAGGAGGAGAAGTATAACTGGATGCTGGAGCAGGGCTGCGCCTCCCTGGGTATCCTGGGCTCCGACCCGGAGATGCTCAAGGGCGTGGACCCCGCCCGCATCCAGGCGGCGGCCCGGGCGGCCGCCCAGCCTACCAAGGCGTGGGACGACGCACTGATGGCCAACCGCTTCCAGTGGTGCGTGGCCGCCCAGCCCACCCAGGTGTGGGCGGAGAAGGTCTTTCCCGGCCTGAAGGGCGAGGCCGCCGTGGACGCCCTGTGGGAGGCCATCTTCGCCGTGTGCCGCATCACCGGGGACGGCAAGGGCGTGGAGCGCTGGCAGGCCCATGTGGAGGCCACCGCCCGCCGGGCCAGGCAGCTGAACGACTATAACTTCAAGACCCTGCACTACGCCAACTCCCTGGGCACCGACCTGACCATCACCCTGCCGGAGGGCCACGTGTGGTCCGGCGGGGCCGACGTCACCGAGAAGGGCGTGCCCTTCGTGGCCAACATGCCCACGGAGGAGATCTTCACCGCCCCCCGGTGGGACGGGGTGGACGGCCGGGTGTACGCCGCCCTGCCCCTGGCCCTGGACGGCAACGTGATCCGGGACTTCTATCTGGACTTCCAGGGCGGAAAGATCGTCCACGTCCACGCCGGGGAGGGCGAAGAGGTGCTGAAGAACTCCATTGAAATGGACGAGGGCTCCTCCTATCTGGGCGAGGTAGCCCTGGTGCCCTACGACTCCCCCATCCGCAGCCGGAACATCCTGTTCTACAACACCCTGTTCGACGAGAACGCCTCCTGCCACCTGGCCTTCGGCGCGGCCTATCCCACCTGCGTCCGGGGCGGCGAGAAGCTGACCGAGGAGGAGCAGAAGGCGGCGGGCCTTAACCAGTCCGTCAACCATGTGGACTTCATGGTGGGCACCGCCGACCTGTCCATCACCGGCACCACCCACGACGGGCGGGAGATCCCCGTGTTCGTGGACGGAAACTTTGCGTTTTGATCCCTTTACTTCACTTTTTAAGGAGGAACGGATATGGGTTATCAGGAGAATTACCGCCGCTGGCTGGCGGCCCCCCAGCTGTCTGACGCCGAGCGGGCGGAGCTGACCGCCATCGCCGGGGACGAGAAGGAGATCGAGAGCCGCTTCTTCGACCAGCTCTCCTTCGGCACCGCCGGCCTGCGGGGCGTCATGGGCACGGGCTTGAACCGGATGAATGTCCACGTGATCCGCCACGCCACCCAGGCCTTTGCCCAGGTGATCCTGGCGGAGAGCCCCGAGGCCCCGGCCAAGGGGGTGGCCATCTGCCACGACTGCCGCAACCACTCCCGGGAGTTCGCCCTGGCGGCGGCCTGCGTCATGGCGGCCAACGGCATCAGAGTCCGCCTGTTCGAGGACCTGCGCCCCACGCCGGAGCTGTCCTTCGCCGTGCGGGAGTACGGCTGCCAGGCGGGCATCAACGTCACCGCCAGCCACAACCCCAAGGAGTACAACGGCTATAAGGTCTACTGGGAGGACGGGGCCCAGCTGCCCCCGGAGCACGCGGAGAAGATCGCCGCCGCCATGCGGGAGCTCGACGTGTTCGATGGGGTAAAGACCATGGACTACGCCGCGGCAGAGGGGGCCGGACTGGTCACCCTCATGGGCGCGGAGACCGACGAGAAGTTCCTGGCCAACGTCATGGGCCAGGTGAACGACCGGGCGGCGGTGGAGCAGGTGGCCGACACCTTCAAGATGGTGTACACCCCCTTCCACGGCTGCGGCTATAAGCTGATCCCCGAGGCCCTGCGCCGCCTGGGCATGAAGCACGTCATCTGCGTGCCCGAGCAGATGGTCATCGACGGGGACTTCCCCACGGTGGAGTCCCCCAATCCGGAGAACCCGGAGGGCTTCTATCTGGCGGTGGACATCGCCAAGCGGGAGGGTGCGGACTTCATTCTGGGCTCCGACCCCGACGCCGACCGCGTGGGCATCATGGTGAACACCGGCGGGGGGAATTACGCCGTCCTCACCGGCAACCAGACCGGCGTGCTCCTGCTGGATTATCTCATCGGCGCCCGGAAGCGGGCGGGCAACCTGCCGGAGCGCCCCGTGGCCCTCAAGACCATCGTCACCACGGAGATGGCCCGGGCCGTGGCCGAGGCCAACGGCGTCACCTGCTATGACACCTTCACCGGCTTCAAGTTCATGGCCCAGAAGAAGGACCGGCTGGAGAGCGCCGGGGAGGGGAAGGTCATCTTCTCCTACGAGGAGTCCTACGGCTATATGATCGGCGACTACGTCCGGGATAAGGACGCCGTCACCGCCGCGGTGGTGGCCACGGAGATGGCCGCCTGGTACGCGGGGCAGGGCATGACCCTGTACGACGCCCTCCAGGCCCTGTACAAAAAGTACGGCTGGTACGGGGAAAAGACCCTCAATCTGGTGATGCCCGGGCTGGACGGCCTGCGGAAGATGGACGCCCTGATGAAAAATCTGCGGGCCCACCCCCTCACGGAGATCGCCGGCACCCCTGTGGTGTCCCGGAAGGACTACGCCGACGGCACCCTCACCGACGTGGCCGCCGGGACGGTGGAGCAGATGGAGCTGGTGGGCTCCAACGTGCTGAAGTACCGGCTGGCCGACGGCACCGACGTGGTGGTGCGGCCCTCCGGCACGGAGCCCAAGGTGAAGGTCTACATCCTGGCCAAGGGGACCGACCCCGCCGACCGGGACGCCCGCGTGGCCAAGTACGCCGCCTGGGCGGAGACCCTGAAAAACTGAGACAAAAGCCCCGGCTCTCCACCGAGAGCCGGGGCTTTTGCTGTTTGGGTCAGGGCAGGATCTCGGTGATGCCGCGCTCGTCGTAGTAGAGTTCCAGCTTGCCCTGGAAGAGCAGGAACACCCGGCCGCCGAAGGCGTCGCCCCACGGGGACAGGGCGGCCGCCTGCGCGTACTCCAGCGCCGACCGCACAGGGTACTGGAGCAGGGTCTTTTGGTGGTAATAATTCAGCAGATCGGCCAGGCCGCCGGTTTCCATGATCTCCTCCATGCAGTAGGAGACATAGCCCCGGCAGCGCTCCGCCCCCGCCGGCACGGAGAAGGCGGCCCAGATGCCCGACCGCAGCGGGTCGCCGCCCTTGGGGTCCTCCCGCAGCAGATGGAAGGGGGCGGCATAGCCCTGCCCGTCCCGGTCATAGAGCACCTGGCCGCTGACCGGCGCGATGGGGTCCCACCGGCGCTGCTGGTCCAGATAGGGCGGGGTGAGGCGGATGGCCTCGGTGCCGCGGAAGCCGGGGTCGGCGGTCCACAGGAAGTGGCGGAACACGCGGCAGCGGAGTCCGTCCCCCGGCAGCCGCACGGCCACCGCCGTGATGCGCAGCCCTTGAATGTCCAGCGCCTCGGGGCCGGACACCCGGCCGGAGCCGTCAAGGCGGGCCGCCGTCACCGTGACCGCCGTCTCCAGCGCCCCATCGCAGGCCAGGATGTCCGTGTCCGTCAGGTCGTCCAGCACGTAGGCGGGGAAGCCCAGCTTCTCCAGCCGCTGACGGACGGCGGCCGCCGCGGGGCCCGCGCCCTCCGCCGGGGCCCAGGCCATGGGATAGCGGCTGCCCAGCAGCCCGCCCAGCACGCAGCCCGCCGCCACGGCCCCGGCCAGGAGCAGGGCCAGCCAGCGGTCGGACAGCCTGACCGCCGCGGGGCGGATGCCGTAGCCCGTCTCGGCCAGATCCCGGGCCAGGCTGTACAGACAATAGAGGATGAGCACAAAGCCGATGCAGGAGGCGATGACCAGCAGGACGGACTGGCCGCCCTCCGTCGCCGCCAGGACGGTGATGAGCACATACCAGCCAAAGAGGGCCAGCGCGGGCAGGGCCCAGGGGTGCTGCCCCGCCTTCCGCCCCACCGTCCGCAGCCCCTGCCAGAGGCAGAAATACAGGGCCAGCCTGGCCGCCGTGCCGCCCCAGCCGAGGAGGAGGGACAGGGGCGGCGTCTCCAGCGCGGGGCGCAGCAGGGTGGCGCTGAGGATCAGGCCGGGCAGGCGGAGGGCGGCGCAGGCCGCCGCCAGGGTCAGGCAGGCCGTGAACCACCGGCCTTCCCGCCGCAGGGCCCGGAAGCCCAGCAGCAGAAGAATGATCCCTGCCGCGGGCAGGATCAGGTGCAGCCCGAAGTTTTGCACGGTGATGCTGGTCAGCACCGTGCCCGCCAGCAGCTGATTCACCGCCCGCTTCCAAGGGGTGACTCCGTCCGCCACGTCCGAGGGGGGCTGAGGCGGGACGGATTCCGACAGGGCGGACTCGAAGGCCCGGTCGTCCATGGACTTCCAGCTGTTGTCAGCCATCGCATTCCCCTCCCAGCATGGCCCGCAGGCGCTTTTTCAGGCGGTACAGCCGCCCCCCCACCGCCCGTTCGCTCAGCCCCAGTTCGGCGGCGATCTGGGCGGTGGACTGCATGTAGTAGTACTTCCGGTAGATCAGCTGCCGGTCCCCGCGGGACAGGCGGCTCAGGGCCCGCTCCAGCTGGGCCTGCCGCTCCCTCCGCAGCAGCCGTTCCTCCGGCGTGGGCTCCGGGGAGGGCAGCGTGTCGGCCAGCTCCTCCGTCTGGGGCGCCCGGGCCAGGGCCCGCCGGCGGTCCAGCGCGGCGTTGCGGGTGACGGCGGTGAGCCAGGCCGTCCAGCTGTCCCGGGCGGGGTCGAACCGCTCAGCCCGCTCCCACGCCCGCAGGGCGGCCTCGGACAGGCACTCCTCCGCATCCTGCCCGGCGGGCAGGATGGGCGCGATGATATAGCGCATCAGCGGGCCGTAGTGGAGGAGAAGAGCCTCCATGCCCGCCGGGTCCTTCTGCCGCAGCAGCGCGGCCACGGTCTCCCACACCTGTGCTCCACTCCCTTCCGCTCGATGCTTCGCCTGTCTCTCTATTCTATCATACGCCGGGCCGGGGGAAAACCCACGGAAAAAGAAAGCCCCCTCGGACACCGTCCGAGGGGGCGTTTTCGTTACTCTGTGACCTTGATGTAGGCGCCCAGGATGTAGCCGGTGGTCTCTCTGCCGCCGGAGCCGGCGAAGGAGATCTTGAACCAGCCGTCCCCGGCATCCTCCAGCACGTTGATCTTGGCGCCGTTGCGCAGGCTGGCCAGCACGCTGTAGCTGGTGCCCGGGCCGGTGCGCACCCGCAGGCCGCCGTCGGCGTTGGCGATCTCACCCTTGACGCCGGGCTCCACCCCCTCGCCGATGGCGGGCACGGTGGAGGAGGGCTCGGGGTCGCCGGAGGGCTCGCCGCTGGGGCTGACGCTGACGTCGGGCGCGTCGGGCGAGGTGCCCGCGCCGCGGCAGTACACCACGCACTCCTGGCTCACCCCGCCGGCGGTGGCGGTGATGATGACCCGGTGGAGCCGGGTGTCGGTGTTCACATTGGCCACGGTGCCGTCGGCGCTGACGGTGGCGTAGTTCTCGTCAGAGGAGGTCCACTCCACGGTGCCGTCCCAGTCGGCGGGGTCGAGGGTGACCTTGATGGTGTAGCTCTCGCCCGCCCGCAGGGTGAAGTCGTAGCTGCTGAGGGTCAGGCTGTCGGGGGAGCTGACGGGCTCGCCCGTGGGCTCCGCAGTGGGCTCGCCGGAGGGCTCCGGGCTGACCGTGGGCTCCACGGTCTGAGAGGCGGAGGGGCTGGGCGTGGGGGAGGGCTTGGGGTTTTTGTGGATCTTGGGGTAAAGCCAGCCAAAAACAATAATGAGGGCGGCAATGATAATGACCAGCGTAAAGGCAAAGGTAATGGTTCGTGACAGCCGGTGCTTTACCGGATGGGCCGGGCGTGCAGGCCGGCCGGTGCGGGCGGCCAGCCGCCGGCCGCCGCTGCCGCGGGGGGCGGACTTGGCGTCCTTGGGCTCGTCAAAGAACTCTGCGCCCTCAAAGACGAAGCCGTCGTCCAGATCGTCGTCGCTCTCCACGGGGCGGACGTTCAGCCGCTCCCCGCAGAAGGGACAGCGCTTATAGGTGGCACTGTAATCCTCGCCGCAGGCGTTACAGTGGATCAAACCTTCCGCATTGGTGCGTCGTGCCATAGTCGGAAACCTCCTGTGTCTATGATCTCACCCCTTTATACTACACGCTTTGACCCGTTCCGTCAATCCTTTTTGCCCCGGGGTCGAAAAAGGAGATTGACCGTGGGCCCTCCTGCGCCTATAATGGGAGGAGAAATTTGAAGGAGATGTTGCCCATGGCACAGCCTATGACCCCCGCCTCGGCCCACAAACAGTATGACGAGGCCATGACCGCCTTCCGCCGCCAGCTGGCCGACGCCGGCTCCCGGGTGGCCTTCGGCCTGGAAGCGGATCAATTTATGCGCCAGTGCGCCTGCGGCGTGTGGCAGAGCGACCAGGGTCTCACCCCGGCCCACGTGGAGTTCTACAACGCCATCTACAGCAAGGGGAACCCCGTGCCCACCGCCCTGTACTGGGAGCTGGTGTCCATGGTGAGCGACTACCCCGGCTTCGCCCTGCCCAACTTTTTCCGCCGGATGGTCCAGGCCGACCTGGAGCGCGGCGAGTGCAGGAGCCGCCGCTTTGTGGACACCTTCACCCTGATGCTGCTGCTGTTCGCCGCGGTGGACGGCAAGGTCAGCGAGGCGGAGGCCGCCTTTGTCAACGCCTGCGCCGACTCCATGAGCCGCTTCTGCGACAAGGCGGGCGTCACCGGCGGCAAGACCCCCCTGGACGTGGAGGACTTCGTCACCCGCCGCACCGACGGCACCCCCATGCCCACCGGCAGGCCCGCCGACGAAAAGACCGCCCAGGAGGCCAAGACCGAGGAGGAGCCCGCCCCCGAGCCGGAGAAGCTGGAGGACGTGCTGGCGGAGCTGGACGAGCTGTGCGGCCTGGACAAGGTGAAGGCCGACGTCCACAGCCTCATCAACCTGGTAAAGGTGCGCAAGCTGCGCAAGGAGGCCGACCTGCCCACCCCGGCCATGTCCCTCCACCTGGTGTTCATGGGCAACCCCGGCACGGGCAAGACCACCGTGGCCCGGCTGCTGGCCCGCATTTACCACTCCATCGGCGTGCTGTCCAAGGGCCAGCTGGTGGAGGTGGACCGCTCCGGCCTGGTGGCGGGCTTCGTGGGGCAGACCGCCCTCAAGACCCAGGGGGTCATCGACAAGGCCATCGGCGGCGTGCTGTTCATCGACGAGGCCTACGCCCTCACCAATCACGACTCCCCCAACGACTTCGGCCAGGAGGCGGTGGAGGTCATCCTGAAAAACATGGAGGACCACCGGGACGACCTCATCGTCATCGTGGCGGGCTACACCGACCTGATGGGGGATTTCATCCACTCCAATCCCGGCCTGGAGAGCCGCTTCAACAAGTACTTCTGCTTTGAGGACTACAACGGCGACCAGCTGATGGAGATCTTCCGCTCCCAGTGCAAACGGGGGGGCTACACCCTGGACGACGAGACCGCCCAGGCGGCGGCCGCGGCCTTCCGGCTGATGTACGAGCAGCGGGACGAGAACTTCGGCAACGCCCGTGATGTGCGCAACATTTTCGAGACGGCCATCGCCCGCCAGGCGGACCGGGTGGCCGCCCTGGAGAGCCCCAGCAAGGAGGACCTGATGGCCCTCACCCTGGAGGACCTGGACCTGAAGGACGACGGCGTCAGCGAGCAGTCCGCCGCCGCGGAGGTCTCCGGCGAGATCGCCGCCCAGCTGGAGCAGGAGCTGAAGGACTGAATACAAGCAGAACAGGCGCGGGCAGCTGCCCGCGCCTGTGTTTTTTTGTTCTGTGCCTTTTGTCAGGGCTCCCGCTCCTCCGCCGGGGCCTGTCCCGGCCGGTCGAAGCCGTGGACCCAGTCGGAGAACAGATAGTACAGCAGGAAGATCACCGACGAGATGGCCCAGGTGATGGGGTAGGCCCAGTAGATGTACCCGATCTCGCCGTACACCCGCATCACCGTAAGGATGTAGCAGATGCGCAGGAGGCACCAGTCCCCCAGCATCACCAGCATGGGCACAAAGGCCTTGCCTGCCCCCCGGCACACGGAGGCCACCGCGTGGGAAAAGGCCAACAGCCCGTAGAACAGCGCGCAGGTGTGGGCATGCCGCACCCCCAGCGCCACCACCTCCGGCGTGGAATCGAACAGGCCGATGAGCACGGGAGAGAACCAGTAGTACAGCGCGCCGATGAGCTCCGCCAGCAGCACGGCTGCGACAATGCCGAAGCGCGCGCCCTTCTTGGCCCGCTGATGCTCCCCGGCCCCCAGGTTCTGGCTGACGAAGGTGGTGATGGCGGAGGTGAAGCTGTTGATGGGCAGGAAGGCGAAGCCCTCGATCTTGGCGTAGGTGCCGTAGGCGGCGGTGGCGAACTTGCCGAAGGAGTTGATCTGGGCCTGCACCAGCACGTTGGCAAAGGCGATCACCGAGTTCTGGATGCCGGAGGGCAGGCCGTAGCGGAGGATCTCCTTCAGGGTGGCCCAGTGGAAGCGGATGCGGCGCAGCTCCACGGTGTAGATCTGGCCCTTTTTGAACAGGTGGATGCAGCACAGCACCACGCTGGCCGCCTGGGAGAGGACGGTGGCCACGGCGGCGGACCACACCCCCCAGCGGAACACCCCCAGGAACAACACATCCAGGATGACATTGAGCACCGAGGAGAAGATGAGGTACCACAAGGGGCGGCGGCTGTCGCCCACGGCGTTCATGATGGAGCGGCAGGTGTTGTACATGACCATGGCGATGGCGCCCAGGAAGTAATAGCGGAAATACTCGATGGCCTGGGGCAGCACGTCGGGGTCGGTCTTCATCCACACCAGGAAGGTGGGGGTGAACAGCACGCCCACCACCGTCAGGATCACCCCGGCGGCCAGGCCGAAGGCCATGTTGGTGTGGACGGCCAGGGAGACCTTTTCATGGTCCCGTGCGCCGAAGTCCCGGGAGATGACCACCCCGGCCCCCAGGGAGGTGCCCATGAAGAAGCTGATCATCAGAAAGATGAGGGTGCCCGACGAGCTGACGGCGGCCAGGGCGTCGGTGCC
Source organism: Anaerovibrio sp. (assembly GCA_963647775.1). Taxonomy (GTDB): domain Bacteria; phylum Bacillota; class Clostridia; order Oscillospirales; family Oscillospiraceae; genus Enterenecus. The sequence goes on along the minus strand of CAVJBM010000139.1, from coordinate 1,360 downwards.
CAGGAATTTGCCCACGATGAAGGTGTCGGCGGTGTTGTAAAGCTGCTGAAAGATCTGGCTCAGCAGGATGGGGAGGGCGAAGCCCACCATGTGGGAATAGGGGCTGCCGGTGGTCATGTCCCGCACGGTGCTGTGGGGCGCGCGCTTGGAGGGTGAAGCTTCCATTCTGTCTCTGTTCTGCCTTTCCGGCACGGTGTGCCTTGATCGTCGTGAAGCATATCATACCGCGCCCCGGCGGGAAAAGCAAGAGGGAGCGCAAAATGTATTTTTTAAGGAGTGCCGGCCCCCAAGGCGGGCGGCAAAAAAATTTTCGTAAATAAGAAAAATTCCTCTTTACAAATGCCGCGGAGTGTGCTATATTCTAATTGCAAATGATTCTTGTTCTTGTTAACGGAGGTGACCACGATGCCCATCGTCAGGCGCAGCAGAAAGCGGGACGCCATTCTGGAGCGGATGCGCTCCACCAAGACCCACCCCACCGCGGAGTGGATCTACAAGGAGCTGAAGGGGGAGTACCCCGACCTGAGCCTGGGCACGGTGTACCGCAACCTGAACCAGCTGTGCGAGGAGGGCTACGCCATCCGCATCGGCGCGGTCAACGGGCAGGAGCGGTTCGACGCCTGCGTCACCCCCCACGCGCACTTCATTTGCGAGGGCTGCGGCCGGGTCCTGGACCTGCCGGACAGCCCGCCGCCGGAGGGGTATATCGAGGACCTCTCCAAGGACATGGGCCTGCGGGTGGACGGCTATGAGTTCAAGCTCCGCGGCCTGTGCGACCAATGTCAACACCGGGAAGTCAAATAAACACACATTATTTTAGGAGGAATTTCACATGAAAAAATGGATCTGTCCTGTCTGCGGCTACGTTCACACCGGCGATACTCCCCCCAGCGAGTGCCCCGTCTGCCACGTCTCCGGCTCCCGCTTCACCCTGCAGGACGGCGACCTGAAGCTGGCCGCCGAGCATGAGTACGGCATCTACGCCAAGACCGTGAAGAACAACCCCGACATCAGCGACGAGGACAAGGCCTACATCCGCGAGCAGCTGATGGCCAACTTCACCGGCGAGTGCTCCGAGGTGGGCATGTACCTCTGCATGGCCCGCATCGCCCATCGTGAGGGCTATCCCGAGGTGGGGCTGTACTGGGAGAAGGCCGCCTATGAGGAGGCCGAGCACGCTGCCAAGTTCGCCGAGCTGCTGGGCGAGGAGCTGGAGCCCAACATGAAGGCCAGCACCGAGAAGAACCTGGCCTGGCGTGTGGACTGCGAGTTCGGCGCCACCCAGGGCAAGTTCGACCTGGCCCTCTGCGCCAAGAAGAACGGCCTGGACGCCATCCACGACACCGTCCACGAGATGGCC
>CAVJBM010000138.1:0-2655 GCA_963647775.1 Anaerovibrio sp. | reverse complement strand
CCAGGCCACCCTCTCTTGCCCCGTTGGGGCAATTCACCTTGTCGGGCCCTACGGGATGGTGCGGGGGCAGGCCCCAGCGGAGCGCCCCGCCCGCAGGCGGGAGAAAAACATCACCGCCGGGCGATGTGGCTGCGGATGCGCTCGGTGATCATGTCCAGCGCCACCAGGTTGTACCCCCCGTCCAGCACCACGATGTCGGCATACTGCCGGCTGGGCTGGACGAACTGCTCGTGCATGGGCTTCACCGTGGTGAGATACTGGCTGATGACCGAATCCAGGGACCGGTCCCGCTCCTTCACATCCCGCAGGATGCGGCGGAGGATGCGCACGTCGGCGTCGGTATCCACAAAGATCTTGATGTCCATCAGGTCCCGCAGGGCCTTGTTCTCAAAGATCAGGATGCCCTCCACGATGACCACCCGGGTGGGCCGCACCTCCACCGTCTCGTCCGAGCGGTTGTGGATGGCGTAGTCGTACACCGGGCAGTGGATGACCTCCCCGGCGGCCAGCCTCTTCAGATCGGCCACCATCAGGTCGGTGTCGAAGGAGTCGGGATGGTCGTAGTTCAGGGCGGCCCGCTCCTCATAGGTCATGCCCACGTGGCGCTTGTAGTAGTTGTCGTGGTAGACCACGGAGACGTCGTCCCCGAAGGTCTCCATCAGCTTGCGGGTCAGGGTGGTCTTGCCGGAGCCGGTGCCCCCGGCGATGCCGATGATCATGGTGTCCATGAATAATGCCCCCTCTTCTGTCTGCACGGTATCTGGAAAAATCATAGCACACCGGGCCCGCTTTGGCAACCATTTTCCCGCCCGAAGAGGGGCCAAAAGGGGAGCGGCGGAAAGGAAAGTGAAATGTTTCACGATTATTTCATATTTCGGACTTGTAATTTGGCGGACGAGCGCATATAATGACAGGGTCAATGGGGGAAAAGGGGGTGCTTTTGTGGTCAATATCGTGCTGGTGGAGCCGGAAATCCCGCAAAACTGCGGCAATATAGCCCGGACCTGCGCCGCCACCCGCAGCCGCCTCCATCTGGTGGAGCCCCTGGGCTTCGACATCAGCGAAAAGGCGGTGAAGCGGGCGGGGCTGGACTACTGGCCCATGGTGGACCTCACCGTCTATCACGACCTGGACGAGCTGTTCGCCCGCAACCCGGACCCAGACCTCTGGCTGGCCACCACAAAGGCCCCCAGGGACTACACCCAGGCCCGCTTCCGGGACAACTGCTGGCTGTTCTTCGGCAAGGAGACCGCCGGCCTGCCCCTGGAATTCCGGCAGCGGCATCGGGACCGCTGCCTGCGCATCCCCATGCGGGCGGACGCCCGAAGCCTGAACCTGTCCAATTCGGTGGCCATCCTGGCCTACGAGGCGCTGCGCCAGCAGGGCTTCCCCGGCTTGAGCGGCGAGGGCGAGATGGCGCGGACATGAGTGCGCGTCATAGTTTGTTTGTATGGTAAGGAAGGAAAGGAGAACAAAAGATGAACTACAACAAAAAGACCGTCCGGGACGTGGACGTGAAGGGCAAGCGGGTGCTGTGCCGCTGCGACTTCAACGTGCCCCAGGACAAGGAGACCGGGGCCATCACCGACGACAACCGCATCGTGGCCGCCCTGCCCACCCTGAACTATCTGCTGGACAACGGCGCGGCGGTGATCGCCTGCTCCCATCTGGGCAAGCCCAAGGGGGAGGTCAAGCCCGCCCTGACCCTGGCCCCCGTGGCCAAGCGGCTGAGCGAGCTGCTGGGCCGTGAGGTGATCTTCGCCGCCGACGTGGTGGGGGAGGACGCCAAGGCCAAGGCCGCCGCCCTGAAGCCCGGCCAGATCATGCTTTTGGAAAATCTCCGCTTCGAGCCCGGCGAGGAGAAGAACGACCCCGCCTTTGCCAAGGCCCTGGCCGGCATGGCCGACCTCTACGTGTCCGACGCCTTCGGCACCGTCCACCGCGCCCACGCCTCCACCGCCGGCGTGGCGGCCTATCTGCCCGCCGTGTCCGGCTTCCTCATCGAGAAGGAGCTGTCCATCATGGGCAAGGCCCTGCAGGACCCCAAGCGCCCCCTGGTGGCCATCCTGGGCGGGGCCAAGGTGTCCTCCAAGATCGGCGTCATCAACCACCTGCTGGACATTGCCGACACCATCATCATCGGCGGCGGCATGGCCTATACCTTCATCAAGGCCATGGGCGGCAGCGTGGGCACCTCCCTGCTGGAGGAGGACCGGCTGGACTACTGCCGGGAGATGATGGACAAGGCCAAGAGCAAGGGCGTGAAGCTGCTCCTGCCGGAGGACACCCTCTGCGCCGCGGAGTTCTCCGCCGACGCCAAGCCCGAGTTGGTGCCCACCATGTCCATCCCCGCCGACCGCATGGGTATGGACATCGGCCCCAAGACCATCGAGCTCTTCTCCGCTGCGGTGAAGGACGCGGGCACCGTGATCTGGAACGGGCCCATGGGCGTGTTTGAGTTCCCCGCCTTTGCCGAGGGCACCCGCGCCCTGGCCAAGGCCCTGGCGGAGAGCGACGCCATCACCATCGTGGGCGGCGGCGACAGCGCGGCTGCCGTGGCCCAGCTGGGCTATGCCGACCGCATGACCCACATCAGCACCGGCGGCGGCGCGTCGCTGGAGTTTCTGGAGGGCATCGAGCTGCCGGGCGTGGCGT
>CAVJBM010000137.1:0-6505 GCA_963647775.1 Anaerovibrio sp. | reverse complement strand
CAGCGGTTCCTCTGTCTTGAGAATTTCCGGCGCAGCCTTGTCGATGACGCCGTCAAGCCCGTTGAGGACAGCGGTGGAGCTCCGGCCGTTGGGGGCGTGGCGGTGAAGGTCATCTTCTGGGCGTAATCCTGGAAGTAGGTGACGGTCACCCGCTCCGGCGTGGCGGAGATCGTGGCAAGGATCGCGCTGCCCTGCCCGGCGATGATGTATTCACTCACGGGATAGACCCACTTGCCGTCCTCCAGCAGTTTGGTGGTTCTGCCGTTGATCTCCACGGAGAGGCCGCTCATGGCCTTGTCGCTCTCGATATGGGCGGTGACGTTGGTGTTGACCGGCCCCTGGGGCGGGGTGGCGGCATCCTTCGTCTCCGACGGCGACCAGCGGGTGGTCAGCTCCGGCGGGTTGGTGTCGATGCCGGTAACAGGGTAGTCCTTCTCCCACACGTTGCCCGCCATGTCGCGGAAGGTGAAGTGGACGATGCCGTCTTCCTTGACGGTGTAGGTGAAGCGGTTCTTCCCGCTGCTGTCTTTCACCATGCCGCTGGGGAGCACCGGGAACACGGTGTTGTCCTGCCCGTTCTCGGTCACATTGCCGCTGTCGTCGTAGTCGGTGAACACGAGGGTCAGCAGCTTCTCGTACAGGCTGATATTGCCGACCGCGATGTCGCCCACCAGTATCGGGGCCGCGTTGTCGATCTTCGCCGGCACGGTGAAGGCCATGGAGGTGGAGTTTTTGTTCTCCGACTTATCCTTCACGGTGATGGTGACGTCTTTCCCCGGCTTGGCGAGGGTGAGCACGTTGCCGGTGAGATCGGCACCCTCGCCGGTGGCGGTGATGTCAAAGCCGGAGGCGTCGCTGGCGTGGATGGTCAGGCTGTAGCCCTGGACGTAGCCGAGGGCGGCCAGCTTGGCGGCAATATCATCGCCCGGCAGGAAGGACGCCGCCAGGGTGTACGTGCCGCCGCGCTTGATGTAGACGTCCACGCTCACGTCGGGGGCGGTGGTGTCCGGGACCGGCACGTCGGGGGCGGCGAGGGTCCGCGGAAGCGTCGCCGTGACGCTGCCCGCCTGCCCCAGGTCGTCCACATACTTAAAGGTGTAGGACCTGTCGCCGCCGGGGGTAAAGACGAACTCGCTGACGGTGCCCTCGGTGGGAGTGACCCGGCGGCTGGTGGTGTACCAGGCGCGGACATTGCCGGTGATGGTGCCGGTATAGGCGTTCAGCTCCGCCTGGGTGAACTCCTGGCCCAGCTGCTCCACGTAGTAGTGGACCTCGGCCGCCGGCGCGCCGCTGACGATGTTGTCGATGTACACGCGGAGACTGAGCCGCATCGGGGAGTTGTTGCTGCTGTCGTCATAGAGCCTGACGCGCACCTTTGCGTTTGCGCTGAACTCTGTCTGGCGCTTCTGCGCGGCCTGGAGGCCGTTCAGGTCGGGCAGGGTGGTCTCATTGCCGGACAGTTCCCACACCCGGATCACGCCAAAGGCTGCGTTGGTGGTCAGCAGGACCTTCCCCGTGGTGGGGTCTGTGGTGGAGAAGCCCAGGTCGATGCTCAGGTCCTCCCCGCTGGCGGTGGTGAAGGCACTCGTGGTGATCTTCTGGCCGTAGACATTGCCGAAGATATCCCGGAACTGGATGTCCCACGTGCCGTTGCCGGGGATGGGGAACGCGCCGCCGTCCCAGCGGGTCTGGAAGCCCGCGCCGTCCTCCTCATGCCAGGCCCAGGACTCCACGGGGCGCACGGGCTGGGTGAAGGTGATGGCCAGGCCGCCGCCGTCCATCTCCGGGGCGTGCTCGCCGGAGGTGATGGCTTTCGGCTCCACATAGCTGACCGTGTTGCCGGTGCTCCCGACCGTGCCCGCGTTGCCGAAGGCGTCCGTGGCGGTGACGGTGACGTCCATGGTGTCGTAGCCCTTGGGGTACACGCCGGTGACGGTGACCCGCAGCACGTCGCGTTCATCGCGGCGGCCGACATTCTGGTTGTAAGTGCTATTGTACTCAAAGGCGTTCTTGATGGTGGTGATGGAGTAGATGCCGGAGGGCTCCACGCCGGCGGCCGACCAGGAATAGTCGCTGTTGTCGTCCCAGGTATAGGTGAAGTTGAAGTCGGCGGCGTATTCTTCGCCATTCGCCCCCTCGAAGGTCAGGCCGATGTTGAGCTTGAGGCCGTCCTTCATGGTGCCCCGGTCGTCGCGGACGTTGAACACCATCGTACAGGTGCCGTCGCCGTTGTTCTCGATCTTGAATTCGCTCCCGTAGCCGTCGTTTCTCTGGCCGTACTGACCCATGTCGTAGAACCAGGGGGCCCGCTGGGCGACCCAGTCGCTCTCACAGAGGGTGCCGTTGGCGCTCTCGGTAAAGATCCGATAGATCGCGCCGTTGGGCAGCAGGTCGGCGGTCCAGGTGCCGTCGCCCTGGGCCGTCAGTTCGATGCGCTGGCCCTTGCCCATCCAGTAGCTGTTGTCCAGATACTGCGGCAGGCCGAGAGGGTTATCATAGGCGTTTTTGTTCTGATACGCCCAGGCAAAGACCTTGAGCCCGGTGGTGACCGCGCCGCTCTTCGGCGTGAACACCAGCTTGCCGTTCTCGGCCTTGGCGGCGCCGTCCACGCCGTCGTTCACCGGCAGGATGCGGACGTACTTCACGCTGCTGACGGCGCCGTTGGCGTAGACCTTCTGGATGGCCACGGTGTTCTCCTGGCCGGGCTCCAGATAGATGCTCTTATTGGCCATCACGGCCGTCCGGTCGAACACAAAGCCCACGCTGTTGACGGACTCAAGCCCGGTCACATCGTTCGTGAACTCCTGCTGTGTAGTGCTGCCATCCTTGTTGAGGGTGATCTTCTCCCCCGGGTAAGCGGTGTTCCACAGGACGATGTCGAACTCGCCATAGCGTGTGTAGTCAGCATCCGTAGTAAGGAAATAACCGGGCGTCGCGTTCGTCTCGCACTTGACGCTGATGTCGTAATAGTTCATCGCGTTGGTAGACTGGATGAAATCGTACTCGTTAAAGCCGTAGAGCGGCAGGATGTAGACACCGGACGCGTCCTTGTCGATCTCCTTGACGCCGTCGTCGCCGTAGTAGTCCTTCAGCCCGTAGGGGTTCCGCTCGGAGTAATCGGCCAGGGGGTTGTAGACGATGGGCTGGAGCTGGAAATCGTCGTCGGGCTGGGTGGCGTCCACGTAGATCTTGTTGATCGTGCCCTCCAGCTGCTTGTAGACGCTCCCGCCGGAGCGGAAGGCGATGTGCAGTTCCACCAGGTAGCGGCCGGTGGCGCTGGGCTCCTTGCCGATGACGATGGTCTGCGTCACGGCATTGTCGGTATTGCCGATGGGGCCCAGGGGGTATTGGGTCTCTTTGCCCTCTGCCCCATTCGCCAGCGACTCGTTGAGCAGGCGGATGTAGCTGTTCTGCCAGTCGATGTCCTCGTGCTTCCAGCCCAGCGTATCCGCGCCGATGGTGACGGTGAAGCGCAGGCCCTCCAGCGTGGACAGCAGGCCGCTGGCGTTCTGGGCGGTCTTCTGCGCCAGGTTGTCGGCGGCCAGGGAGAAGCCGCCCTCATAGTTGCTCTCCGGGTCGTTGCCCCGCACACGGAGGGTGATGGTCTCGGCGGTGAAGGGGTACTGATCGTCACCGAGAGTCCATGTTTCGGTAGCCGAATCATATTTTGCTGCGGATTGCTTGCCTGCATAGATGGTGACCGGCAGGGTCCCCGTGTAGCTTCCGTCTCTAATGCTGTTGACCAGGTCGGTTATGTCGGCGTTGTCCTTCGTGAAGGTATAGACACCGTTATTCACACTGAACGTGCAGCTGAACCAGCTGTTGAACTGAAGAACATCGACAGTGACATCGCTGTTCGCCGGAGCAAACGCATAGCGATTGTTGGCGGCATCAATGGGCCACGCAACGAAAAGAAAGTCATTAGCGGTGTCTTCCCGCGTCACCTTAAGGGACGCTGCGGAGGTAATGCTCGACGAATATTCCAGCTCATACTTCGCCGCCGTGAGGTCATAGCTGTACCACCCCAGGCAGGTGGGGGCGGACTCGTTCTTCTTGCCCGAGGCATCCTTCGCCTTGACCCAGAGATATCCGGAAAACTCCGAGCCGCTCTGCACCGTTTTTGTGACAGGGCTGACCACCCCGTCGACCGGGCCGCCGGCCGTCCAGGCGTCGTCGGCGGGCGCGGTGTCGGCGCTGTCGGTCCAGGCGTACTGCCAGCTGGAAATGCCCTGGCTGTCGGAGAGGGTGACGCTGACGGTCAGGGTGCCGGTGCCGTCACCGTTCAGCGCGCGCGTGACCGCCCCCGCCGCGACGGTGGGGGGCAGGTTGTCGATGTACCAGGGGATCGTGGATTCGCCCTCCCGGGGCAGGTCGACGTCGCCCACGTTGCCGGCGTAGTCCCTGGCCTTCACGGTGATGGTGCAGTTGGAGAAGTCCGCGTAGTCCGCGCCAGCCTTGGGGCGGATGTGGAAATAGACGTTCACCGTCTGCTCGAACTGGTAGGCCACGCCGGTGACGCCGTCCTTCCACACGGTGTTCTCCGTCGTCTCTGGGTCCGCGGTGACGGCCCACTCATACTGATAGGATTTGCCGTCGCCGCCGTTGTTCAGGATGAAGCTGCCGGTGAGACCGGGAAAGCCGGACTTGTCATCGGAGAGGGTGATGCCGTAGCGGAAGCCGGCGCTCTCCCCGGTGCCCTCCGGGGCGTAGCCGCTGTCCACCGTCACCGTGGGCGGGGTCACGTCCAGGATCGGCGGGTTCGGCTGGTCGGCCCGGCTGATATCGACAGTCGTGCCCAGCACATTGCCCGCCAGGTCGGTGACTTTGTCCAGCGTGCCGTTGCCGCCCTTGTGGTCAAATTCCATGCCGGTGATCTGGATCTCGCTGCCGTCAAGGCTCCAGCCCTCGCCGATGGTGACGCGCTCCGTGACGAACTGGGTGGGGCTCTTGTCGTAGTCGTAGAAGGGGTAGAAATAGGCGGAGCGCACCGTGACAGGGTCGCCGTTCGCATCCTTGATGTTCGTGGTGAACACGGCGTGCTGCCAGTCGATGTAATAGCTGTTCTTTTTGCTGGGGTCGCGGGGCGTCATGCCGATGCCCGTCAGCCGCTCGTTCATGTAGGCGATGAGATAGAAGCTGTCGCCCACGCCCAGGTGGGTGTCGCTGGGGTCGGCGTAGTTTTTTTGTACTCCTCGGAGCCCACGACCAGCTGGTCCACGCCCCGGTCCGCCTTCACGTCGGCGTTGTTGGGCTCCAGTTGGAACTCCACCTTTGCCACATAGGGGTCCTCGGGGTCCAGGGTCACCCCGGGGCTCTGGATGGTCTCCTTGCGCAGGGGGTTGCCCGCCAGGTCGGTGATGTAGCAGCTGGAGGTGTCAAAGCCCTCGCCGGTCTGGTCGGTGATGGGGAAGCTGCCCGCCGGGCCCACCTGCTGCATGCCGTCGAGCCCCGTCTTGAACAGGCTGTCCATGCTGATGGAGGCGATCTCCACGGCTTTGGTCAGGCCGTCCGGGAGCTCGCAGGAAAAGACCATGTAGTTGTCCTTCAGCTCGGTGAGATAGGCCAGGTACTTGCCGCCGGTCTCCCGGTCGGCCTGGAGGTCGAGGTAGAGAGCGCCCTTGCCGGCGGCGCTGTCGTCGTAGAAGCGGATGGGCTCGTCATAGATCAGCTTAATGTAGACGGTGCCGCTGGCGTAGACGCCCTGGTTGTGCTTCACATAGTTCACGCCGTCCGTGCTGTACTCCATGTCCACCAGCTGGGGGGGCGCGGGTGTCCCGGAAGGTGACCAGCACCTTCTCCGCGTAGGTGCCGCCGCAGGTGCACTCGCGCGATTCAAAGTCCGTCCACTGGTGGAGGGAGGGATAGAAGTGCAGGCGGCAGTAGTCGTCGTAGTAGGTCAGGGCCGTGTACCCGCCGCCGATATCGCCGAAGTTTCCGATACGGGGGTACTTGCGGGAGGTGTCCTTATTGCCGCCGAGGATGGGATAGGAGTAGCAGCCGGCCACGCCGATGCTCATGGAGTGGAAGGAGGTGATCTGGACCTCCCAGTTCTTAAAGGTGCTCCAATCGAAATTGGTGTGGGTGTGGGCCCGGTTGTAGAAGGTGGCGGAGGCGTTGACCTCCAGGTTCTTGGAGACATCGATCAGGCTTTTCAGCACGGGCGTGGGCCGCTCTTCATCCGTAAGGCTGAAGTCCCACGTCACGTTGCCCTCCGCCCGGTCGCTGTACTGGGCGTACTGGCCCGTCTTCTGGCTCTTGAACAGGGTGACGCCGTTATAGAACCGGTAGGGGTTGCCGGTGTCGGCGGTGTCCACCAGGAGCTTTTTGTAAAAAGCCTCGCTGTTGCCGGTGCAGCGGTTCAGGATGGCCACCTCGGGCACTTTGCGGTCGTAAATCACCGTCGTGCCGGAAGCCGCCCGGGCGGGCAGGGCCCACAGGGGCGCCAGCCCCAGGAGCATGACCAGTGCCAGCAGGGCACTGAGGAGCCTCCGTGCGGGTGCGCCCG
>CAVJBM010000136.1:0-3699 GCA_963647775.1 Anaerovibrio sp. | reverse complement strand
AGCCTCGCAGAGTTCGCCGCCGCAGCGGCGAAAACAGTTGAATCCCCGTTTCCCGCCGCGACATGTGCGTGGCCGAAAACACTTCTCAGGCCGCCCCGGAATACATGGTGGTCATAAGACAGTTAACAGCCGCAGCAGTGAACTGCTGCGGCTGTTCTTGTATTCTTTCCTGTTATGTAATAACACGAAATTAAACAGACCCACAAATTGGAATTTATAGTTTGAAGGTTTCCTTGATCAATCTTGCGGCTTCATCAGGTTCCATATAAGAATTATCGATCCTTAGGTAGTTATCAAAAGTAATCTCGCCTTCATAACTAACACACCTATGGTTTTTGTCATCATCGATCAAACGCTGATTTGAAGTCGCTATATCTCTTTTGGAAACTTTGTTTTTTAGTCTGTTCTCAGAAATATTTCTTTTCAGTCTTATCTCTTGCGGAGCAATCAGTTCAACATAATAAAAGTCAGCCCCGTATGGTTCAAATATACCTTTGACATGCTCCAGGTACTCCCATTCTGACGGCAGATCAAAATCCATCATCATTGTAAAAATCATCCCATAGTTATCTGAAGCTGCATAGTTCTTGAAAATAGTGTCACGTATTTCTGAGATTGTCTTTCCATCGTATCTACCGAAAATCTCTATCACTGGCTCGATGGTCATGTGATTGTGAAAGAGTCTTAAATCCGTTATTTTCATCAGTTCCTGACCGACTGTCATTTTCCCAACAGCAGCATCGCCAATTATAAATAATAGCTTCATAAAACACCTCAACAAATCGGGATTTGTTAAACAGATAAAGGCACACTTCTATACAAGGCAAGCGCTGTATGTGCGCTCTGCGAGGCGAACCGTCCGGACACTTGAATGTCCGGACGGTTTTGCGTCTCTGCGTTCCGAACAAGGAGTTTCGCCCCTTGTGCTGCTCCTATTAAGGCAAAAGGCGTGACCATGGAAGTCACGCCTTTTGCTTAGTTTACTGTCTTACGAACACTGAACTACGGGCGGGCGCTCCGCTGTCATATTATTCGCCGCAGAGGTCCGCGATGATGTGGGCGAACATCTTGGCGGAGAGCATCAGGTCGTTGATACGCACCCGCTCGTCCGCGCCGTGGAGGTGGGTGTCAAACCCGGGGAGGGTGCAGCCGAAGGCCACGCCGCCGGGAATGTCATGTACATAGGTGCCGCCGCCGGTGGAAAGGCACTCGCCCTTCAGGCCCGTGTACTCCTCGTACCGCTTCAGCAGGGTCTGGACGAAGGGGGCGTCGGCGGGGGTGTGGTGGGGCTTGTCCTGCTCGCCGGAGAAGGTGAAGCCCTTGGCCTCAAAGGCGGCGCGGGCCACGTCGCGGCAGTTGGTCTCGGTGGCGCAGAGGGGCACGCGGGCGTCGAAGCGGCCCTCCAGGCCGGTGTCCGTGACCTCCAGCAGGGTGAACGCCACCGTGAGGGGGCCGGCGATGGGCTCCTCCTGGGCGATGCCCAGGGCCCGGCCGTAGCAGTCCCCGTGGGGCAGCAGGGCGTTGAGTTCCGCCAGATACCGGCGGCAGGGGCCCTCGGCCAGGGGCAGGGCGCACAGCAGGGCCAGCAGGCCGGTGACGGCGTTGTTTCCGCCCTCGGGCCATGCGGCGTGGGAGCCCTCGCCCTTGGCGTGGATGACGGTGAGCCCGCCCTCCTGGGTGCAGTGGAACTTCACGCCGGTGCGGGCGGTGATGTCCCGGGCGTAGGGGTGGATGTCCAGCATGGTCAGGCCCTCCACCGCGGCGGAGGCATCCCCGGGCAGGACGTTGATGCGCACGCCGCCGTGGAGCCAGCGCAGGCGGGGCAGGTCGGTCTGCTCCGGCCAGGCGGCGGTAAAGACGGGCTTGAAGCCGCCTTTCTCCGTGTTGACCACGGGGAAGCCCGCGTCGGGGGAGAAGGTGGCAGGGGCGAAGGGATTGCGGGCGAAGTACCAGGCGATGTCGCCGGAGCCGGACTCCTCGTTGGTGCCCAGGATGCAGCGGCAGTTGGCCTTCAGGGGCACGCCCAGGTCCTTCACGGCCTTCATGGCCAGCAGGGAGGCGGCCATGGGGCCCTTGTCGTCGTCGGTGCCCCGGCCGAAGATCATGCCGTCCACCACCTTGGGCTCGTAGGGCTTGGTGACGGTCCAGCCCTCGCCGGGGGTCACCACGTCCAGGTGGCCCAGGATGTGCAGGGCGTCGGGCTTGCCGTTCAGGTCCACGGTGCCCACGTAGCCCTCCCGGTCCTCGGCGGCCAGGCCCCACTCCCGGGCGATGGCCAGGGCCTCCTTCAGGGCGGCGGCGGGGCCGGGGCCGAAGGGCGCGCCGGGGGCGGGCTCGCCCTCCTCGCTGGGAATGGACACCAGGCGGCAGACGGCGTCCACCAGCATGGGCTCCTTGTCGGCAAAATATTGTTCGATCCGTTCCTTTTCCATGGTATAAGCGCTCCTTTGACAGGTCCGGGCGGCCGCCCGGACGCGGATGTTCCGTTCAATGCTCTCATTGTAGCCCTATTCCGCGCAAAAAGCAAGGGAAACGCGCGGACGGGACCGGGGCTTGGCGATATTTTGCGGAAATATTCCGCTCATCCCAGCCGCACCGCCCGGCAGGCGTTGGGGCCCAGCACGGGCTCCAGCCCGGCGCGGAATGGCTCCTCCAGCTTGTTCGGCACAAAGGCCAGGGCCGTCCCGGCAAAGCCGCCGCCGTGGACCCGCACGGCCCCCCGGCCCCCCAGCAGGCGGCGGCACAGGGCCAGGGTCAGGGCCAGGGCCTGATGCCGGGCGCTGCCGGCGGGGGATACGTTCTGGAGGTACTGCCAGGAGGACGCCCCGGATTCGTTCACCAGCCCCAGGAAGGCGGCGAAATCCCCGGCCCGGAGGGCCTCCGCCTCCGCCCGGACCCGGCGGTTCTCGTCAAACACGTGGATGGCCCGCAGGGCGGCCCGGTCGCCGGCGGCGGCCCGCACCCGGGGCAGGGCGGCGTAAAACTCCCCCTCGTCCACCTGGCGGAGCCGCTCTTTGCCGAACACCCGGCACACCGCGGCCAGCTCCTCCGGAATGGCGGCGTACTCCGCCGTCAGGTCCGCGTGGTCGGCGCCGCTGTCGACCACATACACCCCATAGCCGCTGCGGGAGAAGTCGCAGACGATGCGCTCCGCCGCGGGGGCGGCCGGGTCGGCAAAGTCCAGGTACACCAGCCCGCCCACGCTGGAGGCCATCTGATCCATCAGCCCGCAGGGCTTGCCGAAGTAGACGTTCTCCGCCCGCTGGCCCATTTTCGCGATGTCCACGGCGTCCGCTCCGCCGCGGAACAGACCGTTCAGGACCCGGCCCAGCAGCACCTCGAAGGCGGCGGAGCTGGACAAGCCGGAGCCGGGCAGCACGGCGGAGCGCACCCGGGCGTCGAAGCCCCCGACGGGCAGCCCCCGCTCCGCGAAGGCCGCCGCCATGCCCCGCACCAGGGCGGCGGTGGAGCCGCGCTCCTCCGCCCGGGGGGCCAGGTCGTCCAGGGCGACCTCCACGGCGGGAAAGCCCTCGGACCGCACCCGGATGACCCCCTCGCCGTTGGGCCGGGCCTCGGCCTGGGCGGCCAGGTCGATGGCCGCCGCCAGCACGCAGCCGTGCTGATGGTCCGTGTGGTTGCCGCCCAGCTCCACCCGGCCGGGCGCGGAAAAATGATACCATTCCATGGGAAAGCCTCCCT
>CAVJBM010000135.1:2056-6219 GCA_963647775.1 Anaerovibrio sp. | reverse complement strand
GCCCTGGAAAGCGCCCACTGCCGTCCGGCAGCAGCTGACGACATATAACTCTTTCGCTTCCATGTTTCTTTCGTCCTTTCCTTTGCGTTTCAGTTAGCCCTTCGCCTTTTTGAGTTCCTCGGTGAGGACGGGGAGGACCTCGAAGAGGTCGCCGACGACGCCGTAGTCGGCCACGTCGAAGATGGGGGCGTCGGGGTCCTTGTTGATGGCCACGATGCAGTCCGAGCCGCTCATGCCCGCCAGGTGCTGGATGGCCCCGGAGATGCCGCAGGCGATGTAGAGCTTGGGCGCCACGGTCTTGCCCGTCTGCCCCACCTGGTGGGCGTGGCTGATCCAGCCGGCATCCACCGCCGCGCGGGACGCGCCCACAGTGGCCCCCAGCTCCTTGGCCAGGGCCCTGATGGGGGCGAAGCCCTCCGGGCCGCCCACGCCGCGGCCGCCGGACACGATGATCTCCGCGCCCTCCAGGTCCACCTTGTCGCCCTCCATGTCCCGCAGGACCTCCAGCACCTTGGTGCGGATGTCCTTCTCGTCCATGCGGATGTCCTCCCGGAGGACCTCCACCGTGTGCTCCGCCGGGGCGCTCTTCTTGAACACGCCGGGGCGGACGGTGCCGATCTGAGGCCGGTGGTCCGGGCAGAGGATGGTGGCCATCAGGTTGCCGCCGAAGGCGGGACGGGTCCAGGCCACGTTGCCGCTGTCGGGGTCGATGTCCAGGGCGGTGCAGTCCGCCGTCAGGCCGGTGTGCAGGCGGCAGGACACCCGGGGGCCCAGGTCCCGGCCGTTGTTCGTCGCGCCGATCATCATGCTGGCGGGGCCGTACTTCTCCACCAGGGTGCACAGGGCGTTGGCGTAGGCGTCGGTGGAGTACTGGGCGTACTCCGGCCCGTCCACCACGATCACCTGGTCCGCCCCGTGGGCCCCGGCGGCCTTCACCGCCGCATCGGTGTTGTGGCCGATGACGATGGCCACCAGCTTTCCGCCCTGCTTGGCGGCCAGGTCCTTGCCCGGCGTCAGCAGCTCCAGGCCCACGTTCTTGGCGGAGCCATCCTCATTGGTCTCGATCAATACCCAAAAATCCTTGGTCTTGGCTTCCATGTTCGTTCCCTCCCCTTACATGACACCCGCGTCGCTCAGCGCGGCAAACAGTTTTCTGGCGGAAGCGGCGTTGTCCTCTTCCTTGATCTTCATGCCGCCCTGCTTCTTCTGGGGCACGAAGGTCTTCTTCACCTTGGTGGGCGAGCCCTTCAGGCCGGCCCGGGCCAGGTCGATGGTAGGCAGGTCCGCGGCGGTGAGGGTGGGGATGTCCGCCCGGTTGGCAGCCATTTTCCGCTTGATGGTGGGGTAGCGGGGGTCCCAGGCGGGCTTGGTGAAGGTCACCACGGCGGGCAGGGCCACGCCGATGATCTGGGTGCCCTCCTCGGTCTCCTTCTTCACCTTCAGCATGCCGTCGGCGGCCTCGGCCTCCAGGGCGTAGGTCACCTGGGGGTAGCCCAGGTGCTCGGCCATTTCGGGGCCCACCTGGGCGGTGTCGCCGTCGATGGCCTGCTTGCCGCAGAAGATGGCGTCGAACTTGCCCTCCAGCTCCTCCACCTTCTTCACGGTTTCGGACAGGATGTAGCTGGTGGCCAGGGTATCGGACCCGCCGAAGGCGCGGTCCGACACCAGGTACGCCTTATCGGCGGCGATGGCCAGGCACTCCTTCAGGGCGGCCTTGGCCTGCTCCGGGCCCATGGACAGCACCACGATCTTGGTGCTGGGGTCCTTGTCCTTGAGGCGTGCGGCGGCCTCCAGGGCGTAGCCGTCGAAGGGGTTCACGATGCTGGGCACGCCCTCCCGGATCAGCGTGTTCTTCACCGGGTCGATCTTGATCTCCGTCGTGTCCGGCACCTGCTTTACACACACTAAAATGTTCATACTTCTTCTCCTTCTTTCGTTCTTCTGCGAAACAGCGGCGGGGCAGTACTCTCCGCCGCCGTGTTTTCAGAAAACAGTGCGTTACTTGACCCCCATCCAGGCGGAGATGACCATTTTCTGCACCTCGCTGGTACCCTCGTAGATCTCGGTGATCTTGGCGTCACGCATCATGCGCTCCATGGGGTACTCACGGGTGTAGCCGTAGCCGCCGAACAGCTGCAGGCAGCGGCGGGTCACGTCGCTGGCCGTCTCGGAGGCAAACAGCTTCGCCATGGCCGCCAGGTGGGCGTAGGGCTGGTGGGCGTCCTTGGCGGCGGCCGCACGGTACACCAGCAGCCGGGCGGCGTCCACCTTGGTCTGCATGTCAGCCAGCTCGAACTGGGTGTTCTGGAACTGGCTCAGCCGCTTGCCGAACTGCTCCCGCTGCTGCACGTAGGGCACAGTCTCGTCGATGGCGCCCTGGGCGATGCCCAGCGCCTGGGAGGCGATGCCGATCCGGCCGCCGTCCAGGGTGCTCATGGCGATCTTGAAGCCCTTGCCGACTTCGCCCAGCTGGTTCTCCTTGGGGACCTTCACGTCCTTGAACAGCAGCTCGTAGGTGGCGGAGCCCCGAATGCCCATCTTCTTCTCCTTGGTGCCGAAGGTGAAGCCCTCCATGCCCTTCTCCAGGATGAAGGCGGTGATCCCCTTGTTGCCCAGGGACTTGTCCGTCATGGCGAAGATGACGTACACGTCGGCGTAATTGCCGTTGGTGATGAAGATCTTGCTGCCGTTGATCAGCCAGTGGTCGCCCTTGTCCTCGGCGGTGGTCCGCTGGCCGGCGGCGTCGGTGCCGGCGTTGGGCTCCGTCAGGCCGAAGGCGCCCAGGCTCTCGCCGGTGGCCAGCCGGGGCAGGTACTTCCGCTTCTGCTCCTCGGTGCCGTACTCGGCGATGGGCCAGCAGCACAGGGAGGTGTGGGCCGACACGGTGACGCCGGTGGAGGCGCACACCTTGCTCAGCTCCTCCACGGCCATGGCGTACTCCAGATTGCCCAGGCCGGCGCCGCCGTACTCGTCGGAGATGGGGATGCCGAACAGGCCGATCTCCCCCATCTGGGGGATGAGCTCGGCGGGGAAGTGCTCCGTCTCGTCCAGCTCCGCCGCCATCGGCTTCAGGGTGGTCTGGGCGAACTCACGGAACATAGACTGCATGAGCTGCTGCTCTTCCGTCAGAATAAAATCCATAGTGTTCTCTCCTTGCTGTGAATTACAGGTTCTTCAGCGCCTCGGTGAGGAGCGGGGCGTACTGGTAGAGGTCGCCCACGATCCCGTAGTCGGCGGCACGGAAAATGGGGGCATTCTCGTCCTTGTTGATGGCCACGACCACCTTCACGTCCTTAATGCCGTAGACGTGCTGCACCTGGCCGGAGATCCCCATAGCGAGGTACAGCTTGGCCTTGACCTGGGTGCCGGTAATGCCCACGTAGTTGGACTCTGGCAGCCAGTGGCGTTCCTCGGCCACGCCGCGGGAGCAGCCGATCTCCGCACCCAGCACGTCGGCCAGGTCCCGGGCGATCTGGATGTCCTCCTGCTTGTCCAGACCCATGCCGATGGAGACGATCTTCTCCGCCTTGGTCAGGTCCACGCCGGTCTTCTCAATGGGCTGGGCGGCGGTCAGCCGGGCCCGAGCGTCCGGCTCAGCGGCGACCTCCACCACGGGGGACTCCCCGCCGGACACGGGCTGGAACTTGCCGGCGGAGATGGTGATGACGCTCAGGCCGGTGAAGGTCTCCTCCGTCTCCACCATGCCGCCCAGGGTCATTTTGCGGGTGACCAGTCTGCCGCCGTCGTACTTGGCGCTGACCACGTCGCTGGACATGGCGCAGTCCAGATACCCGGCCACGCTGGCGGCCAACTCACGGCCCCGGCAGGTGGAGCCCACGGCGAAGAGCTCGGCGTCCTGCTCCTTCAGGTAGGCGGCGATGGCCTTGCCGTAATTTTCGGGCCGGGCGGCGCCGGAGAACAGGCACACCTCGTCAGCGCCCAGGGCCTTGGCCTGGTTGGCCATTTCCTGATCCATAACGATCAAAGCGGCCTTTTTGCCTTCGCCCTTGGCGAAGCCCACCAGCTCGGCGGCGATGTCCAGCTTGTCGCTGTAAATATAAATACCAGCCATCAGAGTACGCCCTCCTTCCGCAGCGCCGCGGTCAATTCCTTGATGATGTCCTCGGCCTCGCCGTCCTTGAACAGGATGTTCTTCCGGTCCA
>CAVJBM010000135.1:0-2046 GCA_963647775.1 Anaerovibrio sp. | reverse complement strand
CGGTGACCTCCACGTTGGTGGCAAAATCCACAGCCAGCTGATCGGCCTTGAGCTCATGGGTGGGCTTCTTCCCGGCGGCCATGATCTGCATGAGGCTGGGCAGGGGGGCGGGGTTGATCTCCGCCAGGACGGAGATCACAGCGGGCAACTTGACGGTGATGGTCTCGATCCGGTCCTCCAGCTTCTTTTCCACCACGGCCTCGCCGCCGGAGAGCTGGATGGAGCGCACGGCGGTGACCACCGGCCAGTCCAGGGCGGCGGCGATCCGGGGGGCAGTCTGGCGGGCCAGGGTGTCGCTGGCGCCGTCGGAGCAGAGGACCAGGGCCACGTCGTCCATGGCCCCGATGGCGGCGGCCAGGGCCTTGGCGGTGCCCTTGCCGTCGGCGGTCTCCGCCTGGTCGAAGTGGGCCCAGGTGACCTCGTTCAGGCCACGGGAGAGTGCGTCCTTCAGGGACTTCTGGGCCTTGTCCCCGCCGAAGGTCAGGCCCACGGCCTGGCCGCTCACACTCTTGGCGGCCCGGACGGCGGCCTCAACGCAGTTGCGGTCGTCGTTGCTGATCTTGTACTGGGCGGAGGACGTGTCAATGGTCAGATCGCCCTTGATCTGCACCGTGGACTCGTCCATGACCCATTTATAGCAGGCAATTACTTTTGACATGTGGTGTTCTCCTTAGCTTGATTAACTCTGTGCTGCCGTCCGGCGCCGGGCTCAGCCGGTGATCCCCAGCGTCTTGGCGATGTCGTCCAGGTGGATCTCGTTGGTGCGGTCCATAATGCAGTAGTCCAAGGCGTCGCCCACGAAGTGGTGCAACTCGGGGCTGTGGTAGCCCAGGCCGCCGTGGAGGATCAGGCACTCGGTGGTGATGTCGGCCGCCAGCTCGGACACGCAGATCTTGGCCGCCTCGGCCTTGATGGACCACTCGTTCAGCCGCTCGGTGCTGCCGTCGGCCAGGTCCTCGTCGTACATGGTGGTGGCGTCGTAGATCAGGGAGCGGGCCATCTCCATCTTCAGCTTCATCTGGACCAGCTTGTGGGAGACCGCCTGCATGGACGCGATGGGCTTGAAGTCGTGGGTGCGCATTTTGGTGAACTCCACGGTCTCCTCCCACAGGCCTTCCATGCAGCCCAGGGCCTCGGCGGCGCACAGGCAGTAGACATAGTAGTAATAGGCGGAGGTGCCGATCTTAAAGAGACTGGTCATCTCCTCGGGCACCCGGCAGTCCTTCAGGACGATGGTGCCGCCGGCGGTGCCGGCCATGCCGTACTTCCAGTCCACCTGGCTGTTGTCAAAGCCGGTGACGTCCTTCTTCATCACGTAGAACTTGCGCATTTTGCGGTCCTCGTCCAGGCCGCTCACGCTGAACAGGTCGCAGGCGCCGCCGTTGGTCACGTAGAGCCGGGTGCCGTTGAGCACCCACTCGTTCCCGTCCCTGCGGGCAAAGACGTCCCACTCCTCGGAGTTGCTCTGGCCCTTGGGGTCGGTGCTGCCGGCGCCGATGACGATGTCACCGCTCATGATCCCCTCGGCGTACTTGACGGCGGGGGTCTTGATGAGGGCGGGCAGGGAGACCAGGCCGATCTCCACCGACAGGGACAGGGCCGGGGACACCCGGGCCAACTCCTCCATCACAATGCAGGCCTCGGTCAGGCCCTTTCCGGCGCCGCCCAGATCCTCGGGCACCACCAGGCGCCAGAAGCCCAGATCGCCGCAGCGCTTATAGAGGTCACGGGGGAATTGATTGGTCTTGACCATATCGGCAACACGGGGGCGGACTTCTTCCTCCGCGAATTCACGAACCGTCTGTCGGATCAGTTCCTGTTCTTCTGTAAAAACCAGCGACATTTGTTTACCTCCTAATACTTTATCCGCAGCCGCCCTTGGGCGGCGTTTCTTTACTCCATGATCCCCAGCAGCTTGGCCACGCCCTCGTAGTGATAGTCGGTGGGCAGGTCCATGATCCCGGCCGCCAAGGCATCCGCCAGATAGTGGAACTTGGTGACGTCATGATAGCCCAGGCCGCCGAACAGCTTAATGCACTCCCGGCA
>CAVJBM010000134.1:0-5835 GCA_963647775.1 Anaerovibrio sp. | reverse complement strand
ATTCTGTAGGCTGGTGCATTTTTACAGCGCCCGTTTCATTTTTGCAGCAGCTCCCGGCACCTCCGGCGCTTGCGCACGAAGGTGGAGGAGTCCATGCCGAGGCTCTCGGCGGCGGCACGGACGTTTTTATAGGTGTCGTAGGCCTGGGTGATGTACTGATCCTCCAGCCGGGCCACCTCCAGCTTCAGGTCGATGGGGCCGCCGGCCGCCCCCTTGGCGGCTGTGCGCTGGGGCCGGAAGGGCAGCTCGGAGGCGCGGATCAGGTCGTCCTGGCTGAGGATGACCATGCGCTCCACTACGTTTTTCAGCTCCCGCACGTTGCCCGGCCAGCTGTACGCCTCCATAGCCTGCAGGGCGGAGGGGGCGAACCGCTTGCGGAAGCCGTACTTTTTATTCAGTTCCTCCAGAAAGCTGCACGCAAAGGGCAGGATATCCCCGGTCCGCTCCCGGAGGGGCGGGATGGTGATGGGCACCACGTTGAGCCGGTAGAACAGGTCCTCCCGGAAGTTCTTCTCCTCCACCATCTTGTTCAGGTCCCGGTTGGTGGCGGCGATCACCCGCAGGTCCACCGGGATGCTCCTGCTGCCGCCCACCCGCTGGATGCACCGCTCCTGGAGCACCCGCAGCAGCTTCACCTGCATGTCCCGGGGCAGCTCTCCGATCTCGTCCAGAAAGATGGTGCCCCGGTCCGCCAACTCGAAAATGCCCATCTTGTCCCGCACCGCCCCGGTGAAGGCGCCCTTTTCATAGCCGAACAGCTCGCTCTCAATGAGGGACGGGGGGATGGCGCCGCAGTTCACGGTGATGAAGCGCTCCTCCCGGCGGGGGCTGCACTTGTAGATATACTGGGCGAATTTCTCCTTGCCCACGCCGGTCTCGCCGGTGAGCAGCACCGTGGCGTCCAGCATGGCGACCTTGTCCACCTGGCGCAGCACGGCCAGGGTGTTGGGGTCCGCGGCGATGAGCTCCGCGCCGGCCAGCACGTTCTGCCGGGCCAGCTCCACCTCGCTCTGATAGCGCTCCGCCGTCTCCTGATACTTCTCCTGCAGGTCGTAGAACTCCGTCATATCGCGCACGTTGGTCACCACCATCTTCACGTCCCCCTGGTCGCCGAAGCTGGGGGTGGAGGTGATGAGCGCCCGCTTGCCCGTGCGGAAGGTCTGCTCCAGAGTCACCGGCGCGCGCCGGGCGATGGCCAGGATGGTGCCGGAGCGGCTGACGGTGCCCTGCTGCTCCAGCTCCCACATGCTCTTCCCCACCACGTCCGCCTCCTCCAGGCCGCTGATGGCGAGGTACGCCGGGTTGACCCACAGGGTCTTGGCCTGGCCGTCGGTGATGTAGATCCCGTCGTGCGAGCTGTTCAGAATATCCCGCAGCCGGTCATAGGCCTCCTGCAGGCTGCCGAACAGGCCGTAGCCATTGAGAAACGGGGCTTGCTCTGCCATGGCGATCCCTCCTGCCTGCTGCATTTCCGCAGCATCCTTGCCCTTATTATGGCCCCGGCGCGGCCGCCTGTCAAGAAAAAGCGCGCGCCCCTCAGTCCTCCACCGGCAGGACCAGCCGGGAGCAGTACCGCCGCGTCTCGATCTCCCGCCCCGTGTAGGGCGCGACGATGCCCAGGATGCGCGGCGATGCGGCGGGGGTCAGGCCCCGGGCCTTTACCTCCCGGCCCAGGGTCAGCCACATCTCGTCCACGCCGGAATAATCCCCGCAGTACAGCACCGACAGCACCCGGCACTCCGGCAGCACCACCGCGTCCGCCGGCGCGCTCTCCGGCCGCACGGGCACGCACACCGCGTAGCGGTACGGCTGGTCGCTGATGTGCCCCTCCAGGTAGTCCTTCCGGTCCGAGATGTGGAAGAGCGGCTCGTCAGACAGCACGTGCCCCTTGCGGATGCACTCGCTGTAAAAGCTGAACATGGCGGCGTAGCGCTCCTCGTAAGTGACCCCCACGCACCAGCGCATACAGCAGGTCACGGCGGGCAGCGTCATCACCTGGATGGAGGTGCTGGGCCCCTCCGCCGCCCGCAGCCGCATTTCCTCCACGCTCCGCCGCAAGTCCCGCAGGCGCTTTTCCAGCACGGCCAGCAGCTCGGACGCCTCGCCGCCCCGCACGAAATACGCCCCGATCTCCTCCGAATCCAGCCCCATGGCCCGGAACTTCTCCACCTGCAGGACCCGCGCCACGTTGAAGTTGTCGTAGTACCGCCGGCCGCTCTCCGGCGCGATGTAGGCCGGCGTCAGCAGGCCCCGCTCCTCCATGCGCATCAGCGTGCTGCGGGACAGGCCGCAGGCCCGGGCCGTCTCGGTGATCTGAAAGAAATTCTTATCCTCTTTCATGGTTTTTTCCTCCATGTGTCTTGACTCGTTCATGGGTGAACATGCTATAATAGTCATTATAAGGAAAGCCGCTCCGGTGTCAAGCCCAGCGGCAGAGAAAGGACATTGTGGTGCGGGCCCGCACCACAGCTTTCGGGGACCCGAAAGCCCGGCCAGCTTTGGAAAGGAGCAATGACCATGAAGATCTGGAAACGGCTGTTGGGCGTCGCCCTGTGCCTGTGCACGGTGCTATGCGTGATTGGCGTGAGGGCCGATGCGGCGGAGGCGAAGCACAGCCATGATAACTGCGGCGCAGCGGACTGTACAAATGCCAATCACGGCCACAGTCAGGTGGCGGAGTGGATTGAGCTGACACAGGCAAATATCAACGACGGCACACTGACGCTGGAAGCCGGGAAAAGCTATTATCTCGGCGAAAATATTACAACAACGACGAAAGAGATCGCCGTCAACGGCACGGTCAATCTCTGCCTGAATGGGAAAACGCTGGAAAGATCAGGCACCGTGATCACGGTGTACGGCGGCGGCGTGCTGAACATCTGCAACTGTAAAGACAGCGGCGGCGAGATCGCAAACACCTCGACCTCTTACAATTCCAACCCTGCCATTCAAGTAACAACGTGGGACAAGAGCCAGTCTGTCAAGACTGCTGCCACCTTGAATTTGTACGGCGGCACGATCAGCAGCCGCGACAGCTACAACTTCAGCGGCACGATCGAACTTTACAACAACGAACGCGAGAACAGCAATGTCGCTGCGACATTCAACATGTACGGCGGCGAAGTGTGCAATACAGGCAGCGACAACGCCATCTACGCCAGTAACTCCAACATCGGAACAGGTTTCTTCGGGATCAACATTTACGGCGGGACTGTTACCTGTACAGCTGCGAATAGGGACGGGATCTACCACGACAATAACAAAAATGTAAACATCCTCCTTGCCGGCGGGAAGATCAGCGCCGGTGGGTACGCCGTTAATCTTCATGCCGGTAACACGTTGATCCTGTCGGGCAGCGCGGAAATCGTTGGCAACCACGCGGGGATATATCTCCCAGCAGGCTCTTCTTTTACCTTGCAGGACGGATTTTCTGTGCCGGAAAATGGGCGCATATCCGTCATGCAGGCCCTCGGAACCACCAACAAAGGCGTAATCGCCACGCCCGAAGGGAGCGAATCGCTGGCAGGCAAGGCAGATTACTTCGTCTCTGCGGAAGAGGGCTACTTTGTGGAGTACAACAGCGACGGCAGCCTCCAGCTTACCGCCTGCGAAATCACCAAACAGCCCACGGCTGAGAACAACTACACCGTCACGGCTAACGGCAGCCCCGACAAGCTGACCTACCAGTGGTACCGCGCAACGAAGGGCGATGTCCCGGTAACAGATGCTGTTGTTAAAAGCGAAGGAGATTTATTCTATTCTTCGGGATGGGGCGACTGGTCTTCTAGGCAGCTTCCCGCAACTGGCGAAGTGACAGGCTTCACGCTCACGATGAAAAAGGGCGATGAACTGACGTTAGATTTCTCCGGAAGCCGCGTTCGGATCGATAGCGTTACCCTCTCTGACGGCCAACGAACCATCACCGGCACAAGGGAGTTTTTGCCGTACACCCTCACCGCCCCGGCAGACGGCAATTATACTTTAATGATCAGCGCAAGCGAGGAATCGATGGGTGGAGGGTCGAGTTATGCAAACTTGTCCTTCACCGCCAAGGTGACGGCAGACGTGCCGGGCGACCAGTTGGATGGCCAGGTAGGCACCGCGCTCAACACCGTCGGCCTGTCGGACGGCAGCTACATCTGCCGGGTCACGTGGGAGGGCAAGACCACGCTGGATACCCAGGCAGTGACCTACACCCATCAGCACATCTGGTCCACCGACTGGACAACTGACACCGACCGCCATTGGCATGAGTGCCAGAACACTGGCTGCCCCGTGACGGAAGACTCCGGAAAAGACGGCTACGCCGAACACACCGGCGGCACTGCCACCTGCACCGCACCGGCGGAGTGCGCGACCTGCCATACGGCGTATGGCGAGAAAGACTCGAGCAACCACACCGGCACGAAACAGTGGACAAAACAGACCGAAACCGCCCATGAGCAAAAATGGGACTGCTGCGACGCTGTAGTTGTCGCGGAGGAACGCCACGAGTGGCGCGACGGCGTTTGCTCCGAATGCAGCTATCAGTGCCCGCATACAGGCGCGGCCGATGACGGCGACTGCACCACGGCGGTGACGTGCTCCAACTGCGGCAAGGTCCTGGTGGCCGCAAATCCGTCCCACACCTGGGGCGCATGGACCTCCAACGGTGACGGCACGCACACCCGCCGCTGCACGGTCGAAGGCTACACGGCAGGCGCAGAAACCGCCGATTGCTCCGGCGGCGAAGCCACCTGCACTAAAAAGGCGGTCTGCGATGACTGCGGTGAATCCTACGGCAGCGCCCTCGATCACGACTGGGCGGACGCCACCTGCACCGACCCCAAGACCTGCAAACGCGACGGGTGCGGCGTCACGGAGGGTGACCCCCTCGGCCACGAGTGGGGCCGCTGGGTCGTCACCAAGCCCGCCACTGAGGACGCCGCGGGCCGGGAGTCCCGGGTCTGCCGGCGCGACAGCTCGCACATCGAGATACGGCGCATCCCCAAGCTCACCCCCGCGGACGACGGCTGCTCCATGGGCAGCGACTGCCCGCTCACCGGCTACGGCGACCTCACCCCCACCGCCTGGTATCACGACGGCGTGCACTACTGCATTGAGAACGGCCTGATGCAGGGCGTCTCGACGACTGAGTTCCAGCCGGACGGCCCCGCCACCCGCGCGCAGCTCGTCACCATCCTGTGGCGGCTGGAGGGCAGCCCCGAGGCGGCCGGCACGTTCCGCTTCAGCGACGTGGCCGACGGCGCGTGGTATGCGCAGGCGGTCCGCTGGGCGGCGGAGAACGGCGTGGTCAAGGGCTACGACAACGGGTGCTTCGGGCCGAACGGCACCGTGACGCGGGAGCAGATGGTGACGGTCCTGTACCGTTACGCCCAGTACAAGGGCCGCGATGTGAGCGGCGGCGAGGGCGAGGACCTTCAGGGCTTCACGGACGCGTCCAGCGTCAGCGGATACGCGGAGGCCGCCATGCGGTGGGCCTGCGGCACGGAGCTGATGACCGGCATCGCACAGGACGGCGGAACGGCCCTCATGCCCAAGGACACGACCATCCGCGCCCAGGTGGCGACGCTGATCCTGCGCTTCCTGAAGTAAACCAAAAATCCCTTCTGAACCAAAAAGCACCTGATCTCTCACGAGATCAGGTGCTTTTTCTGCGCTTTGCGGCGGGGGTCTGCTGCCTTCAGCTCTGTCTGCCCGTGCGGCCGAAAAAGCAGATGTCCAGCTCGAACCGGCCGTGCTCCGCCCGGATGGACAGGTCGCCGCCGCGCTTTTTCACGGTGGCCTGCACGCTTTTCAGGCCGAAGCCGTGGCGGGTCTCGTCGCTCTGGGTGG
>CAVJBM010000133.1:0-11410 GCA_963647775.1 Anaerovibrio sp. | reverse complement strand
ATGCCGTTCTCGCCGCCCAGCTTGTTCAGCTTGCGGATGATGTCGCTGGCCTTCAGCTTCTCGCCGTCGATGGCCACGGGCCAGCCCTTCTCAAAGTCCAGCGTCACATAAGTGGGGGCGTCGGGGGCCATGGCGGGGGAGACCCCCATCTCCAGGAAGCCCGGCTTGTCGTACAGCGGCTCGTTGGCGGGGTCCTCCAGGTCCAGGCCCTCGTGGCTCAGGTGCCACAGGTTCTTGTCCTTGGAGTAGTTGGTCTCCCGGCTGATCTTCAGGGGGACGTTGTGGGCCTCGGCGTAGTCGATCTCCTCGTCCCGGCCCTTGATGTCCCACTCCCGCCAGGGGGCGATGATGGTCATCTCCGGGGCGAAGCGCTTGATGGCCAGCTCGAACCGCACCTGATCGTTGCCCTTGCCGGTGCAGCCGTGGCAGATGGCATCGGCGTGCTCCTTTTTTGCGATCTCCACCAGCCGTTTGGCGATCACCGGCCGGGCAAAGGCGGTGCCCAGTAGGTACTCCTCGTACTTGGCCCCCATCATCATGGAGGGGATGATGACCTCGTCCACCATCTTGTCGGTGAGGTCCTCGATGTACAGCTTGGACGCGCCGGTCTTGAGGGCCTTCTCCTCCAGCCCGTCCAGCTCGTCCCCCTGGCCCACGTCGGCGGAGACCGCCACGATCTCCGGGTCGTTGTAGTTCTCCTTCAGCCAGGGGATGATGATAGAGGTGTCCAGCCCGCCGGAGTAGGCCAGCACCACCTTTTTGATGTCCTTCTTATCCATAGCAGCTACCTCCTGCGAATTATATGCGATTTGCAATGAATAATATGCAACATTTTTCGGGAAAAGTCAAGGCCATATTTTGAAATATTCACAATTCGGCGAAGGGACGGGAAAACCGGGGCCAGGAGCGCCGTTTTTGGCGGAAGGGACGGAACGGGGGCGCGGCATCGCCGCGCCCCCGCTGATAAGGTGCTCTATTC
The DNA here is from genome assembly GCA_963647775.1 of Anaerovibrio sp. Classification (GTDB taxonomy): domain Bacteria; phylum Bacillota; class Clostridia; order Oscillospirales; family Oscillospiraceae; genus Enterenecus. The sequence continues at coordinate 10,431 of CAVJBM010000133.1, read as the reverse complement.
GCCCCAGACCGAGCTGACCGACCCGTCCCGGGCCACGGTGACGGTCTGGCCGCCGCCGGCCCCCTGGGGCAGGAAGTCCACCGTCCACAGGCCGGAGACCAGGTCGAACCCGGTGCGGACGCGGGCATAGTCCACGGTGCAGGCGGCCTCGGCCAGGGCCACGGCCTCAGACTCCGTCAGGGAGCCCAGGCCCAGCTCCGCCCCGGCCAGGATGGCCATGGCCTCCTCCCCATGGGCCTCCCACCAGTCCTCCGCCCCCTGATTCCAGACGGTGTAGTCTCCCGGCAGGCCCAGGAAGCGGAGGAAGGTCCACTGGGCGGACCCGTCGTAGGTCCCCTGTTCGGCGGTGAGCCCGGAGGGGAAGGTGAGCGTTTCAAGGGTGAGCCCCGTACCGCAGACGCCCTCGGGGCTGTTCTGCGCCCGAAGGAGCAGGCCGCCGGACACTCCCTCCGCTCGGAGGGACAGCCGGAAGCCGTCCTCGCCCGCCTCCGGCGCGCAGGTCCACCCCTCCGGCAGGGTGAGGGCGGCGTTGGCGTAGTACCACGACCAGGTCTGCCGCAGGCTGACAGCGGCCCGCAGGGGCAGCTCCGCCGGCGGCAGGCCGTCCACCTCGATGAGGATGAGCCAGTCGGCCATGTCGCAGGTGCCCTCCTCCGGCAGCACGCGGGTCAGGTCCACGGTGAGGGCCGTTCCGTCGGACCGCACGCCGGTGACCTCATGGGAGTTGGAGCCGCTGGGCTCGGTGATGCGCAGCAGGAGCAGCCGGTGGGTGTCGAACCAGGGGGCGTCATAGCGGGCGGCGGCCTCCCGCAGGCGGTCGCTTGGCTCCGCGGGCAGCAGGGCGGCCAGCTCCTCCGGGCCGGATGCCGCCGCCAGCTCCGGCTGGCCGGGGCGGCCATAGCCCTCGTAGGCCACGCCGTAGGCGGCGGAGCGGAAGGCGTAGTCCGTCTCGTTCTGGGTCAGCACGGCGGGGGAGCTCTCCGGCGGAGCGGGCACCGTGGGGACGGCGGGGGACTGGGCGGGGTCGGGCACGGCGGCGCAGGCCGCCAGGGCCAGCAGCAGCGCGGACAGGAGCAGTGCGGCGGATCGTTTCATGGTCATTCCTCCTTTTATCTGGTCAGACGAAGAAAGCGGCAAAAAAGTTCCCTGGTCTTTCCGGTTCTTTTGCGGCTCCGCCCGTTGCCTAACCGGGGGAAAAATGGTATACTATAATTTAACGAAGAAATCGGGAGGTTACTCCATGAAGCTAATGGTCATCGACGGCAACTCCATCGTCAACCGCGCCTTCTACGGCGTCAGCCAGAACCTGTCCACCCGGGACGGACTGCCCACCAATGCCATCTTCGGCTTTCTGAACATCCTGCTCAAGCTGCTGGACGAGGAAAAGCCCGAGGGCCTGGCCGTGGCCTTCGATTTGAAGGCCCCTACCTTCCGCCACCTGGCCTACGAGGGCTACAAGGCCCAGCGCAAGGGGATGCCCGACGAGCTGGCGGCCCAGATGCCGGTGCTGAAGGAGGTGCTGGACGCCATGAACATCCGCCGGTACGAGCTGGAGGGCTGGGAGGCGGACGACCTGCTGGGCACCATGGCCCGCATCAACGGCGAGGACGGCGGCGACACCGTGGTGGTCACCGGCGACAAGGACTCCCTCCAGCTCATCGACCAGCGCACTACCGTCAAGCTGGTCACCACCCGCATGGGCCAGACCACCACGAAAAACATGACCCCCGACGCCTTCCGGGAGCAGTACGGCTTCGACCCCATCCACATCATCGACCTGAAGGCCCTCATGGGGGACGCCAGCGACAACATCCCCGGGGTGAAGGGCGTGGGGGAAAAGACCGCCATGGCCCTCATCCAGCAGTACGGCTCCGTGGACGCCATCTACGCCAGGATGCCGGACCTCGACGCCAAGCCCGCCGTGCTGAAAAAGCTGGCGGAGGGGGAGGCCGACGCCCGCATGAGCTACGACCTGGCCACCATCCGCACCAACGCCCCTCTGGACTTCGCCCCGGCGGATGCCGCCCGGCGGCCCTTCAACGACGCCGCCCTGTACGACGTGCTCCTGCGGCTGGAATTCTCCAAGCTAATCGACCGGCTGGGCCTTTCGGGCCACGGCGGCGTGGAGCAGCGGGAGGAGCAGTTCGCCTGCACCTGCGAGAGCGAGATCGTGGACAGCCGGGCTCGCATGGAGGAGCTGCTGGAGATCTTCCGCGGCCGGGACCATGTGACCTTCCTGGCCCTGCCCGACCTGAACGGCGTATGCGTGGAGTACGGCGAGGGGGACAGCGGCGCGGCGGCGGTGTTCCTGGCCGGCCGGCTGGACTGCTACAACGACTTTCTCCGGGGCTTCTTTGACGGCGGCGTGAAGAAGATCACCCACGACTGCAAGCCCCTGATGAACCGCCTGCTGGCGGAGGGCCTGAGCACCGACGGCTTCGTGTTCGACACCGCCGTGGCGGCCTATCTGCTCTCCCCCACCGACGGCAGCTACGACATGGAAAAGCTGGCGGTGAGCTATTTCAATTTCGAGGCCCCCAAGGCCGCCCTCTACCGGGACCCGGACGCCTTCAGCCCCCTGGCCGACCTGGCCGCCCCCCTGGGGGCGTGGATGAGCCACACCGCCCTGGCGGAGGCCCTTTACGGGGAGCAGTCCAAAAAGCTGGCGGAGCTGGGCATGGACCGGCTGCTCCATGAGATCGAGCTGCCCCTCTGCCCGGTGCTGGCCCGGATGGAGCGGGCGGGGGTGCTGGTGGACCGGAAGGCCCTGGCGGACTTCGGCCTGGGCCTGAAGGAGGGCATCGCCCGGGAGGAGCAGACCATCTACGCCCTGGCGGGGGAGACCTTCAACATCCTGTCCCCCAAGCAGCTGGGCACGGTGCTCTTCGAGCACATGGGCCTGCCCCCGGTGAAAAAGACCAAGACGGGCTACTCCACCAACGCCGACGTGCTGGAAAAGCTGCGCCCCAAGCACGAGATCATCGGCCACATCCTGGACTACCGCCAGCTGACCAAGCTGAACTCCACCTATGTGGAGGGCCTCACCAAGGTCATCGAGGCCGACGGCCGCATCCGCACCTCCTTCCAGAACACCGTCACCGCCACCGGGCGGCTGTCCTCCACGGAGCCCAACCTCCAGAACATCCCCGTGCGCACCGCCCTGGGGGCGGAGATGCGGAAGATGTTCACCGCCGCCCCCGGCTGCGTGCTGGTGGACGCGGACTACTCCCAGATCGAGCTGCGGCTGCTGGCCCACATCTCCGGCGATCAGGGTATGATCGACGGCTTCAACAGCCACGCCGACATCCACACCGCCACCGCCGCGCAGGTCTTCGGCGTCCCCCCGGAGGAGGTCACGCCGGACATGCGCCGGGCGGCCAAGGCCGTGAACTTCGGCATCGTCTACGGCATCTCCGCCTTCTCCCTGTCGGAGGACATCCACGTCTCCGTGGCGGAGGCCAAGGAGTATATGGCGCGGTATTTCGAGCACTACTCCGGCGTCCGGGCCTATATGGACCGCATCGTGGAGCAGGGCCGGGCGGACGGCTATGTGTCCACCCTCTACGGCCGCCGCCGCTGGCTGCCGGAGCTGGCCAGCTCCAACTTCAACCTGCGCTCCTTCGGCGAGCGGGTGGCCCTGAACATGCCCATTCAGGGCACCGCGGCGGACATCATCAAGCTGGCCATGATCCGGGTGGACGGCCGCCTGCGGGCGGAGGGCCTTGCCGCCAAACTGGTGCTCCAGGTCCACGACGAGCTCATCGTAGAGTGCCCGGAGGCCGAGGGCCAGCGGGTCCGCGCCCTGCTGGCGGAGGAGATGGAGGGCGTGGTCCGCCTGTCCGTGCCCCTGGCGGCGGACGCCAAGATCGGCCGCACCTGGGCCGACTGCCACTGATCACGAGAAAAAGGAGCCCTGCCCATGAATTACAAGCTGACCCCCATGACGGAGGAACACATCCCCCAGATCGCCGCGCTGGAGCGCACCTGCTTCTCCCACCCGTGGAGCGAGGACGCCCTGCGGGCAGAGCTGTGGAACGACAGCGCCGTGGTCATCGCGGCCGAGGGGGAGGACGGCACGGTGCTGGGCTACGCCGGGCTCCAGACCGTGCTGGACGAGGGGTACATCAACAACGTGGCGGTGGACCCCCGCTTCCGCCGGCAGGGGGTGGCCGGTCAGCTGGTGGAGGCCTTCCTCCGCTTCGGCGCGGCCAGGCTGGCCTTCCTGACGCTGGAGGTCCGCGCCTCCAACGCCCCGGCCATCGCCCTCTACGAAAAATATGGATTTACACAGGCCGGCCGCCGGCGGGATTACTACGACGATCCCAGGGAGGACGCCCTGCTGATGACCCTGAGGTTTGACCATGGAACTGAGACGACTGAATAAACGGGAGCTGGAGACACTCTATACCGATGAGATGACCGCCGACTTCCCCCGGTCGGAGCTGAAGCCCCTGCGGGCCATGCTGCGGCTGATGGACCTGGGCCGGTACGACCCCCTGCTGGCGGAGGAGGACGGCCGCCCGGTGGGGTACGCCATGCTCTGGCTGCCGCCGGAGGGGGACGGGGCCCTGCTGGAGTACCTGGGGGTCCTGCGGGGGCAGCGCAATGGCGGCATCGGCACCCGGCTGCTGGCCCTGCTGGGGGAGCGCTACGGCGCCCTCTTCGGCGAGGCGGAGGAGCCCGACTCCGACGACCCGGCGGAGAACGACCTGCGCCGCCGCCGCATCGGCTTCTATGAGCGCAGCGGCTTCCGGGTGGCGGACTACGAGTGCGCCCTGTTCGGCGTGCGCTTCCACTGCCTGTACCGTGGTCCGGAGGAGGACGACCGGGCGGTGGAGGCCCTCCACCGCTCCGTCTACGCCAGCTACTTCACCCCGCCCCACATGGAGCGCTATATCCAGCTTCCCCTCCGGCCCGGCGAGGCGGTCCATCCCGCCCCCGCCTGGGTGGAGGAGGACGAGATATTTGGAATTGAGAATTGATAATTAAGAATTGCGGATCAGGCGCGGAAGAATGGAGGCCGTTATGAACATTTTTGACATCATGGGCCCGGTGATGGTGGGCCCGTCCTCCTCCCACACGGCGGGGGCGGTGCGGATCGGCCGGGTGGCCCGGCATCTGCTGGGCAGCCAGCCGGTGAAGGCGGAGATCCTGCTCCACGGCTCCTTTGCCGCCACCGGCCGGGGCCACGGCACCGACAAGGCCATCGTGGCCGGCCTGCTGGACATGGAGCCGGACGACACCTCCATCCCCCGCAGCCTTCAGCTGGCGGAGCGGGCGGGGCTGAAGGTCTCCATCCGCCCCACGGAGCTGCGGGACGCCCACCCCAACACCGCCCTGCTCACCCTCACCGACGGGGAGGGGCGCACCCTGTCGGTGAACGCCTCATCCCTGGGTGGCGGCCGCATCCGGGTGAACGAGATCGACGGCATGGGGGCCTCCTTCTCCGGGGAGTACCCCACCCTCATCATCCGCAACCGGGACGAGCCGGGCATCGTCTCCGAGGTGACCTACGCCCTCTCCCGCCGGGGGTGCAACATCGCCGCCATGCAGCTCTACCGGGACCGCCGGGGGGGCCTGGCGGTGATGGTGCTGGAGTGCGACGGCCCCGTGCCCCCCGCAGTGCGGGGGGAGGTGACCACCCTCAACGGGGTGGAGCGCTGTACCTATCTGGACATGGGAGGGAATTGACATGGCATTTCACTCTGTGGCGCAGCTGCTGGCCGCCGCCAAGGATCAGCCCCTGTGGCACGCCGTCCTGCGGGACGACTGTCAGGACCGGGACGTCACCGAGGCGGAGAGCATGAAAAAAATGGCCGCCCTGTGGCAGGCCATGGTCCGCTCCGCCGAGGATTACGACCCCGCCCGCCGCTCCGCCAGCGGGCTCTCCGGCGGCCAGGCGGCCAAGATGGAGGCGGCGGGGGACACCCTGTGCGGCCCGTTCCTCCAGTCCGTCATGGCCACGGCCCTGCGGGTGGGGGAGCAGAACGCCTGCATGGGCCGCATCGTGGCCGCACCCACGGCGGGGGCCAGCGGCGTGCTGCCGGCGGTGCTGCTGCCCCTCCAGCGCCAGCGGGGCCTGACGGATGAGACCATGATCCGCTGCCTGTACGTGGCGGCGGGCTTCGGCCAGGTCATTGCCGACCGGGCCTCCATCTCCGGGGCGGAGGGGGGCTGTCAGGCGGAGATCGGCTCCGCCTCGGCCATGGCCGCCGCCGCGCTGGTGTACGCCATGGGCGGCGACGGGGCGCAGATGGCCGCCGCCTGCGCCATGGCCCTGCAGAACGTGATGGGTCTGGTGTGCGACCCGGTGGCCGGGCTGGTGGAGGCCCCCTGCGTGAAGCGCAACGTCATGGGCGCGGTGAACGCCATGAGCTGCGCGGACATGGCTCTGTGCGGCATCAGGGGGGTCATTCCCTGCGACGAGGTCATCGACGCCATGGGCGCCGTGGGTCGGATGTTGCCCACCGCCCTGCGGGAGACCGGCGAGGGCGGCCTGGCCGCCACCCCCACCGGCCGCAGGATCGCCGAGGCCCAGTGAGGGGCGTTCAGGGCGGGATCTGAGGAGGAATGCGGATGGTTTTGTTCTTTTCTGCCACGGGGAACTGCAAGTATGTAGCGACCCGTCTTACACAGTCCCAGGAGCAGGAGCTGCGCTCCATTGCGGACTGTGTCCGAAACGATGAATATGTGTTTTCCGATGAGACGATCGGGATCGTCTCCCCCACCTATGACTGGGGCCTGCCCAGTATCGTGAAAGAATTCCTTGAAAAGGTGTCCCTCCGGACAGAGTATCTGTACTTTGTCGCCACTTACGGCACCACGCCGGGGGCTTCGGGCTATATGGCAGACAAGGCGATCCGCGGAAGGAAGATCGATGCATTTTATTCCGTCCGGATGCCGGACACCTGGACCCCTATCTTTGACCTCTCCACCGAGGAAAAGGTCGCCAGGTACACCAAAAATACGGAGACGGAGATCGACGGCGTCCTCCGCGGGGTCAGAGAACGCCGTACCAACCGCCATATGTGGCCGCGCACTCCGGGTTTTATCACCGAGTGGATCGCAGAGCCGATCTATAACCAAAGAGTGCGGCGCACGGCCCATTTCTCCGTGGAGGACACCTGCATCGGCTGCGGCCTGTGCGCAAAGAAATGCCCGGTGCAGGCCATAGAAATGCGGGAGCAAAGGCCGGTATGGGTCAAGGAGAGGTGCGTCATGTGTCTGGGCTGCCTGCACCGCTGTCCGAGATTCGCCATCCAGTACGGCAAAAATACCAGGAAGCACGGGCAGTATACAAATCCGCATGTGAAGGTTTGAAATCGCCCCCCCTTGCCATTCCCGGCCCGGTCTGCTATAATGCCCTTTCAGGATCTATGCTGGAAAGAGGAGTTGTCTATGGACGTACCGTTGCCGAACTTTACCCAGACCCTCGGCCCCCTGGGGCTGGACATCCCCCCGGCGGGGGAGACTCCCTTTGAGGAGCTGGAGGCCCGCTACCGGGCCCTGCTGGCGGAGGGGGAGGGCCCCGTCCACATCAACTGCATGATGACCATGGCCGAGTGCCGGGCGGCCCTGCTGGCCGTCCGGGCGGCGGGCCGTGGCCCCGCCTGGGTGTCCTGGGCCTGCGATGAGGACGGCGAGTCCCCCACCCGGGTCCATATGCTGGCCGCCCTGTTCGTGGCGGAGGGCATGGGGGCGGCGGCCTTCGGGCTCAACTGCCCGCCCGCCCTGGCCCGGGAGCAGCTGGCCCTGCTGGCCCCCTACGCCTCGATGCCGCTGTTCTATGTGAAGGACGGGAACTGCATCCCCTGGCCCTACCAGCCGGCGGAGCACGACCCCGACGTCATTCCCTGCGCCAGCGGCACCCGGGCCTGCTTCGTCACCCGGACGGTAGACGTGGGGGAGGAACTGGAGTGCTCCCCCGACCTGCTGGAGGACATCATCGCCGCCGAGGGCGACCCCGTGGGCGCCCTAAAAATTTCCATCCTCAGCCAGGACGACGCGGACATCTTCGCCCAGCACCAGTACGCCGTGGACAAGGCCCTCTGCCTCTGGTCCGACGTGCCCGACCTGCTGGAGGAGGCCCTGCGGCTCTATCAGGGCCGCGCCTTTTACGACGGCACCGGCGACCTGCCCGCCGACGTGCTGGCCCGGTTCAGCGCGGTGTACGGGCTCATTATTCTGTAATTCTATGTAAGGAGATTTTGCCATGAAGACCATTACTTACACCCCCAAGGGGGTCTGCTCCCGCCAGATGGAGATCGACCTGGAGAACGACATCATCAAGGAGGTCCGGGTGCTGGGCGGTTGCTCCGGCAACCTCCAGGGCGTGTCCTCCCTGCTGGTGGGCATGACCCGGGACGAGGCCATCCGCCGCATGGAGGGCATCCGCTGCGGTTCCAAGCCCACCTCCTGTCCCGACCAGCTGGCCCGCGCCCTGAAGCAGGCGGAGTGACCGGCATCTGACGCAAAAAAAGAGCCCCTGCCGCCGGCAGAGGCTCTTTTTTCAGGTCCGGCTCAGTTGCAGCCGCACTTGCCGCCGTGGTCCCCCAGCTGGAAGGACGCGCACTCGGTGGACTCGCAGGTGCACACATCGTTCTTGGTGCAGCCCACGCTGATCTCATTCAGGGTGCAGTGCTGGTCCTTGTGGTGGGAACAGCTGTTGACGGAGCAGCGGATGCTGGGATTGGTCTTGTCGTTCATGATATTGTCCTCCTTGTATTCAAGAATACGCTGGCAGTATGTCCGCCGGGTGCGACTTTTATTCTCCCTGCCGCATAGAATGGGGGCAGGAGGTGAGCGCATGGATCTGCGGAACGGCCAGATCACCCTGGGCGAACTGTGGGACAACACGGCGGCCCGGGCGGTGTTTCAAAAACGGGTACCTATGCTGGCCAAGCACCCGGTACGGGGCGCGGCCCGGACGGTGACCCTGACCCAGTTCATGGACTTTATGGGCAGCTGGGTCCCGGCCATGATGATCGGCGGCGTCATGAAGGACCTGGAGCGGCTGTGACCGGCTGGGCGGCCTCTTTTTTGAAAAGGGGCCGCCCCTCCATTTACAAATCCCGGCAGTCCTGCTATACTGGACGGGACAAGAGAAAACGGAAGGGGAGTCCCTATGAAACGGATCGTCTGTCTGCTCCTGACCGCCGCCCTGGCCCTGGCCCTGTGCGCCTGCTCCGGCGGCGGGAAGGACCCGGAGCCCACCCAAACGCCCGACCCTGCCGCCGACGTGACGGCGCAGCCCACCGGTACGCCGGAGCCCTCCGGCGAGCCGCAGCCGTCGGAGGAGCCGGCCTGCCGCAGCCCCCTGACGGGCCTGCCCATGGACGAGGCCCTGGCCGGCCGGAAGCCCGTGGCCATCATGCTCAACAACATCAAGGCCGCCATGCCCCAGCAGGGCAACAGCGGCGCCAGCATCATCTACGAGGTGCTGGCCGAGGGCGGCATCACCCGGATGCTGGGGGTGTATGAGGACATCGGCGCGGTGGGGCTCATCGGCTCTGTCCGCTCCGCCCGGCTGTACTACTTAGAGCTGGCCCTGGGGCACGACGCCGTCTTTGTCCACGCCGGCGGCTCCCCGGAATTCTACGAGTACCAGGGCAAGTGGAACGTCACCACCGCCGACGGGGTGAACGGCCCCTACTCCGGCTCCGGCCTGTTCTGGCGGGACCGGGAGCGCATCGCCGGCCACTACTACGCCTACGAGCACTCCCTGCTCACCTCCGGCGAGAAGCTGGAGACGATCCTCTCCGCCAAGGGCCTGCTGAGCGCCCATGCCGCGGGCTACGCCTATGAGATGACCTTCACTGACGACGGCGCCCCCGCCGGCGGCCAGGAGGCGGCGGTGATCACCGTGCCCTTCTCCGGCTCCAAGACCACCACCTTCCGCTACGACGGCAGCAGCGGCCTCTACCTGGCGGAGCAGTACGGCGGCGCCATGATCGACGGCAACGACGACACACAGATCTCCGCCGCCAACGTGCTCATCCTGCGTACCCAGTGCACTGTGGTGGACGACGCGGGCCGCCTGACCGTGGACCTGTCCCAGGGGGAGGGCTGGTTCGCCTGCGGCGGGCGGCTCATCCCCATCAAGTGGGAGAAGGGCGGCCGGAACGACCAGCTGCGCTACTTCACCGCCGACGGTCAGCCCCTCACGCTGGGCCGCGGACGCAGCTATGTGTGCATCATCCCCCTGGCCCGGGAGATCACCGTGGAATAAGAAAACCAGAGCGCCGGGAGCCTTCTCCCGGCGCTTTTTTGCCGGTACGTTTTCAAATAATCTACGCCCTGTTATCACCGCCGAAAACGGTACCGGCCCGCCGCCCCGGCGACCCCGGAAAACCGCATGACTACGTGGCCGGCAGGCGGAAAATCGGTTTCCATAACGCATAGGTGTAAGAATGAGTACGGAGAGTTATCCAC
>CAVJBM010000132.1:0-10847 GCA_963647775.1 Anaerovibrio sp. | reverse complement strand
GCGTGCAGTTTTCGCCGTAAAGCGGAAACGGAACGGTGGCAGGAATTTCTGAGCTGGCGGAGATGGAGAGATTCGAACTCTCGCGGGCTTTGACACCCCTACCGCATTTCGAGTGCGGACCCTTCAACCACTTGGGTACATCTCCAAATTGGAAAATATTTAATTCTTATGCACGGATAACATGATTTCGAGTCAGGGCCGTTATAACCACTTCGATACCGCTGCATATGCGTATCCGGGCAGGCATGCTGCCCGGATACGGTTTTTCTTAGGATAGCCTATTTGAGGGAAAATGTCAATGGGCTCATTGAATGACCCGCTTGCCCTGCCACGTCCCGCTGGCAAAGCGCCAGATATAGATGATCAGGCGGCACAGCCAATCGGCAAACCAGGCCAGCCAGATGCCCACCAGGCCCACCTGGAACACCCGGCACAGAAGGAAGCTGCCCCCCACCCGGAAGATCCACATGGACAGGGCGGACACCGTGGCGGAGAAGCGCACATCCCCCGCCGCCCGCATCCCGTTGGGCAGGGTGAAGGCCAGCACCCACAGGATGCACTTGGCCACGCTGCACAGCAGGACCATTTTGACGGTCAGGTCCGCGCTGGCCGGCGTCATGCGGGAGATCCGCGTGATGAGAGGCGTGGCAGCCATGACGATGCCGCTCCAGACCACGATGGTGGCCTCGGAATAAATGCAGAAGCGCTTGGTGTACCGCTTCATCTCGTCCACCCGGCCGGCGCCCATGCACTGGCCCGCCACCGTGAGCAGGCCGGTGCCGATGGCCTGGCTGGGCAGGGTCTGCACCAGCTCCAGGGTCTGGATCATGGCCTGGGCGGCCATGGCGGTGGTGCCCAGGGTGGACACCGTGGACTGGACCATCAGCTTGCCCAGCTGGAACATGGAGTTCTCCACCCCCGTGGGGACCCCCACCCGGAGGACCATCCCCGCCAGGGGGCGGTCAAAGCGGATGCGGCGGTAGTCCCGGATGGAGATGGGCAGGTCCCGCCGGCGGAGCATCCCCAGCAGCACCACGCCGCTGACCACCCGGGAGGCGGTGGTGGCCAGGGCCGCGCCCGCCACGCCCATGTTCATGCCGTAGATGGTCACGGCGTTGCCCACGATGTTCACGCCGTTGGCGATGGCGGCCACGATCATGGGCTGGGCGGAGTGCCCTCCCGCCCGGAAGGTAGCCGCGGCGGTCTGCTGGATGCCGATGAAGGGGTAGGACAGGGCCGTGATGAAGAAATAGGTCAGGGCCTGATCCATGACGCTCTCCTCCACCCGGCCGAAGATCAGGGACAGCAGGGGCCGGCGCAGGGCCAGGCACAGCACCGCCAGGCCCAGGGAGGTGGCCAGGCTGACCAGCAGGACCTGCCGGGCGGCGGCGTTGGCCCGGTCCCGGTCGTCCCGGCCCAGATACTGGGCGCAGACGATGACGCCGCCGGCGGCCAGGGCGGTCAGCAGGTTGATGACAAGGGTGTTGATGGAATCCACCAGGGCCACGGCGGAGATGGCGCTCTCCCCCACGGTGGTGACCATCATGGTGTCCGCGATGCCCATGAGGCCGGTGAGCAGCTGCTCTAGCATCAGGGGGATGAGCAGGTTGATGATCTGGCGTCTGGTAAACACAGAAGCCTCTCCTTCCGATCCGATAATTTGAGAATGATTCAGTCTACCACAAACTCCGGGCAAATGGAATATCCTTCTCTCCAAAATCCCGGAAAATGCGCCCCGATTTTTGCCCTGCCTGCACAATTTTCCGCTCTTCGGCAAGGAAGCGCGCTCCGGGAGAAAAGACTGCCCCTCTCCCCTGTTCCGCCCTTGATTTCAGGCGCTTCCCGCGGTATAATCAGGACAAGCAAACATATGCTTGGAGGTGGCGTTTTGACTGATACCGTGCTTGCCGGGTTCCTCCCGGAATTCTCTGCCGGAAGGTGTGCCGACGCCTACCGCTTCCTGGGCTGCCACAGGGCCGTCCGGGACGGCGGAGAGGGCTGCGTGTTCCGGGTGTGGGCCCCCCACGCCCGCAGCGTGCGCACCGTGGGCTCCTTCAACGGCTGGGACCTGTCCTCCCCCGTCATGGACCGCCTGGCCGGCGGGGTGTGGGAGCGGTTCATCCCCGGCGTCCAGGTCTACGACAGCTACAAGTTCTACATCGAGCGGCCCGACGGCAGCTTCGTGTTCCGGGCGGACCCCTTCGCCTTCCACGCCGCCACCCGGCCGGAGACCGACAGCAAGGTGTTCCACACCGACGGCTTCCCCTGGACGGATGGGGACTACCTGGCCAGGCGGCGAAAGACCAACCCCCGCCGGCAGCCGGTGAATATCTACGAGGTCCATCTGGGCTCCTGGCGCACCCGGCCCGACGGCGCCCCTCTCCCCTATGCCGAGGCCGCCCGCAAACTGGCCGACTACGCCGCGGACATGGGATACACCCACATTGAGCTGCTGCCCGTCACCGAGTACCCCTACGACCCCTCCTGGGGCTACCAGGTCACGGGCTGGTTCGCCCCCACCTCCCGCTACGGCACCCCCCACGACTTTATGGAATTCGTGGACATCTGCCACAGCAGGGGCATCGGCGTCATTCTGGACTGGGTGGGGGCCCACTTCCCCCGGGACGGCCACGGGCTCTTCGAGTTCGACGGCGGGTGCTGCTACGAGTCGGAGGACCCCCTCCGGCGGGAGCACCCGGAGTGGGGCACCCGGCAGTTCGACTACGGCCGGCCGGAGGTGCGCTCCTTCCTGACCTCCAGCGTGCTCTTCTGGCTGGAGACCTACCACATCGACGGCATCCGGGCCGACGCGGTGGCCTCCATGCTCTACCTGGACTACGGCCGCCGGGGCGGCCAGTGGCGGCCCAACCGGGAGGGCGGCAACATCGACCTGGACGCCGTGGCCTTCCTCCAGCAGATGAACACCGCCGTGGCCGCCTTCGACCCCTCGGTGATGACCGTGGCGGAGGAATCCACCGCCTTCCCCCGGGTCACCGGGCCGGTGAGCGAGGGCGGGCTGGGCTTCACCTTCAAGTGGAACATGGGCTGGATGCACGACATGCTGGATTACATGTCCGCCGACCCCCTGTTCCGCAAGGGCCGGCACAATGAGCTGACCTTTACCATGACCTACGCCTTTTCGGAGCACTTCGTGCTCCCCCTCTCCCACGACGAGGTGGTCCACGGCAAGCGGTCCCTGCTGAATAAGATGTCCGGCAGCTATGAGGAGAAGTTCCAGAACCTGCGGGCCTTTTACGGCTATATGCTGACCCACCCGGGGAAAAAGCTGCTGTTCATGGGCGGCGAGTTCGGGCAGTTCATCGAATGGGACTTCCAGAAGCAGCTGGACTGGCTCCTGCTGGACTACGAGCAGCACCGCCGCCTGCGGGACTATGTGCGGGACCTGAACCGCTTCTACCTCGCCCACAGCGCCCTGTGGGACAACGACGACAACTGGGACGGCTTCCGCTGGATCGCCTGCGACGACGCCGACCACAGCGTCATCGCCTACCGCCGGGTGGACCGGAAGGGCCGGGAGATGCTCGTGGTGTGCAACTTCTGCCCGGTGCTGCGGGAGGATTACCGCATCGGCGCCCCCCAGCGGAAGCTGTGGAAGCCGGTGCTCTCCAGCGACGACGCCAGGTACGGCGGCGCGGGCACGGCCCTGAAGCCGGTGATGGCCCAGGCCATCCCCATGCACGGGCTGAAGTGGTCCCTGCCGCTGACCCTGCCGCCGCTGTCCACCGTGATCTACATGTAGTTTGTAATTTGACATCCAAATAAACAAGGGGGGTCCATCCATGATCGAGCGCAGAAAAGAGTGCATCGCCATGCTCCTGGCCGGCGGCCAGGGCAGCCGTCTGTACGTCCTCACCCAGCGCACCGCCAAGCCCGCCGTGCCCTTCGGCGGCAAGTACCGCATCATTGATTTTTCCCTGTCCAACTGCGTCAACTCCGGTATCGACACCGTAGGTATTCTCACCCAGTACCAGCCCCTGGAGCTGAACGACTATATCGGCAACGGCCAGCCCTGGGACCTGAACCGCACCTTCGGCGGGGCCCACGTGCTGCCGCCCTACACCACCAGCGGCACCAACAACTGGTACAAGGGCACCGCCAACGCCATCTACCAGAACATCCCCTTTATCGAGCGCTATCAGCCTAAGTACGTGCTCATCCTCTCCGGCGACCACATCTATAAAATGGACTACGCCAAGATGCTGGCCTTCCACAAGGAGAAAAACGCCGAGTGCACCATCGCCGTCATCTCCGTGGAGCCGGAGGACGCCAAGCGCATGGGCATCATGAGCACCGACGCCGACCAGGCCATCACCGAGTTTGAGGAAAAGCCCACCCACCCCAAGAGCAATCAGGCCTCCATGGGCGTGTATATCTTCACCTGGGACGTGCTGAAGCAGTACCTGGTGGCCGACGAGAAGGACCCCGATTCCGAAAACGACTTCGGCAAAAACGTCATCCCCGCCTTCCTGCGGGACGGCCGGCGGATGTACGCCTACCCCTTTGAGGGCTACTGGAAGGACGTGGGCACCCTGGGCTCCCTGTGGGACGCCAACATGGACCTGCTGGACCCCCGGGACCCCATCCAGATCCGGGACCCCAGGTTCCGCGTCTACGCCCGGAACTACGCCAGCCCCTCTACCCTCATCACGCCGGAGGCCAGGGTGAGCAACTCCTTCATCGCCGAGGGCTGCACCATTCAGGGCAGCGTGGAGCACTCCGTGGTCTACACCGGCTGCGTGGTGGAGCCCGGGGCCAGCGTGTGCGGCACGGTGCTGATGCCCAACACCGTGGTGAAGGCCGGGGGGATCGTGGAGTACGCCATCGTGGGCGAGGGCTGCACCGTGGAGCCCGGGGCCCGGGTGGGCCGCCGCCCGGAGGACTGCCTGGGGCAGAACTGGAGCATCGCCGTGGTGGGCCACGGCAGGACCATTGCCGCCGGCTCTGCCATTGAGCCCGGCGAGATCATCTGAGGGAGGGCGCTGCTATGAACATGATCGGGATCATCTTCGCGGAAATGTACGGCGAGACCATGGACTCCCTGACCTACGACCGCAGCATGGCGGCCGTCCCCTTCGGCGGGCGCTACCGGCTGGTGGACTTCGTGCTGTCCAACATGGTCAACTCCGGCATCACCAACGTGGGCGTGCTGGCCAAGCAGCACTACCGCTCCCTGATGGACCACCTGGCCAGCGGCCAGGAGTGGGACCTGAACCGCAAGAAGGGCGGCCTGCACATCCTGCCGCCCTACGCCAACGAGAGCGTCCACGCCGGCACCGCCGGCAAGCTGGACGAGCTGCGCAACGCCCTGGACCTGCTGGAGGAGAGCCCGGAGCCCTACGTGCTGCTGGCCGACGCCTGCGCCGTGTACAGCATGGATTACCGGGCCGCCCTGCGCTCCCACATCGAGAGCGGGTGCGACATCACCGCCGTCACCATCCCCGCCGACGGCCTCTCCCCCGACCCCTCCCCCACCGTGCTCAAGATGGAGGGGGCGTCCGTAGGGGCCTTCGCCCTGGGCCACGTGGCCAAGGCCGGGGACCAGATCGGCATGGGGGTCTATATCATCGACCGGGAAAAGCTGATCCGCGTGGTGCGGGAGTACACCGCCTTCGGCGCCTATCACTTTGAGCGGGACTTCATCCAGAGCCAGTTCAACCAGGGCAGGCTGACCATCAACGTCTGCCCCTTTGCCGGGCGGGCCTTCTTCGTGCGCAGCACTGCGGAGTATTTCAGCGCCAACCTGGCCCTCACCGACCCGGAGCTGGCCGCCCATCTGTTCCGGCCGGAGGCCCCCATCTACACCCGGGTCCACGACGAGGTCCCCGCCTACTACGGCATGGACTGCGACGTGTCCGGCTGCATCGTGGCCGACGGCTGCCTCATCGAGGGCAGCGCCCGGCACTGCGTCCTGTCCCGGGGCATCCGCATCGGAAAGGGCGCAAAGCTGAAGAACTGCGTGGTCCTTCAGGGCAGCGTCATCGAGGAGGGCGCAGAGCTGGAGAACGTCATCGTGGACAAGCGGGCCGTGATCTCCGCCGGCACCCGGCTGCGGGGCCTGCCCACCGCGCCCGTCATCATCCGCAAAGGAGCCTGTGTATGAAAATTCTCTTTGCCGCCAGCGAGGCGGCGCCCTACATCAAGACCGGCGGCCTGGGGGACGTGGCCTGCTCCCTGCCCAAGGCCCTGTGCGCCGACCCCGGCGACGAGGTGGCCGTCTTTCTCCCCCTCTACGGCTCCATCCGGGACAGTCACCAGTTCTCCCTGGAGTACGTGACCTGCTTCTACGTCCCCCTGGCCTGGCGCAGCCAGTACTGCGGCATCTTCCGGGCCAACGGCTGTAAAGGGAATCTGCATTACTACTTCATCGACAACGAGTACTACTTCTACCGGGACCGGGCCTACGGCTACGGCGACGACGGGGAGCGGTTCGCCTTCTTCTCCAAGGCCGTGCTGGAGTCCCTGCGGTACCTGAACTGGTACCCCGACGTCATCCACGCCAACGACTGGCAGACCGCCATGATCCCCGTGTTCCTCAACGCCTTCTACCGCGCCATCCCGGAGTATCAGTCCATCCGCACCCTGTTCACCATCCACAACATCGAGTATCAGGGCAAGGCGGGCAGCGAGTTCGTCACCGATGTGCTGGGCCTGGACGACCGGTGGAAGGGCGTGATAGAGTTCGACGGGTGCACCAACATGATGAAGGCCGCCCTGCTGGAGGCCGACCGGATCAGCACCGTGTCCCGCACCTACGCCTGGGAGATCCAGGACCCCTACTTCTCCCACGGGCTGGACGGCATCCTGCGGCAGGAGCGGGGCAAGCTGAGCGGCGTGGTCAACGGCATCGACCCGGAGGACTTCGACCCCGCCAACGACCCCCTGGTCCACACCCCCTTCACCATCGACCAGCCGGAGGAAAAGCTGAAAAACAAGCGGTATCTCCAGCGGAAGCTGGGGCTCTCCCGCCGGGACAGGGTGCCCATGGTGGCCATGATCACCCGCCTGGTGGGCCACAAGGGGGTGGACCTCATCGCCGCCGTGCTGGAGGACCTGATGGGGGACGACCTCCAGCTGGTGGTGATCGGCACCGGCGAGGCCCGGTACGAGGACCTGTTCCGGGGCTACGCCGCCCGCTTCCCCCAGAAGCTGTCGGCCAACATCGTGTTTGACAACGCTCTGGCCCACCAGCTGTACGCCAGCGCCGACCTGGTGCTCATGCCCTCCCGGCAGGAGCCCTGCGGCCTGACCCAGCTGATTGCCATGCGCTACGGCACGGTGCCCGTGGTGCGGGAGACCGGCGGCCTGGTGGACACCGTCCCGCCTTACGACCCGACCACCGGCAAGGGATTGGGCTTTACCTTCAAGACCTACAACGCCCACGACATGCTGGACGCCGTCCGCCGGGGCTGCGCCCTCTTCCAGGACAAGGCCCAGTGGGACCGGCTCCGCCGAAACGACATGAGCCATGACAGCTCCTGGGCCCGCTCCGTGGAGGAATACCGGGCCATCTACCGCGCCATGCTGGGGCGCTGAAGCGGCCTATGGAACTGTACTTCGACTGCCTGGACCCCCGGTACAAGGTCCCCTTCGGGCCGGTGGGTCAGGGGCAGGTGTGCACCATGTGGGTGGAGGTCAGCGAGCCCGCGGACCGGCTCTGGCTGGTGCTGGACGGCGAGAGCGGCTACAGTTTGCAGGCCGCCTTCACCCCCGAGGGGGAGGAGAACGGCCGCTTCCGCTACCGCACGGACTTCGCCCTCCCCCGGCGGGACCTGTACTTCTACTACTTCCGGGCGGAGCAGCCCGGCGGCAGCCGCTGCTGGTTCCGGGACGGGCTGCGGGGGGTCTCCCCCGACCGGGGGGAGCGGTGGCAGCTGACCTGCTGCCCCGCGGACTACGGCGCCCCGGAGGGGCTGGCCGGGGCGGTGGTGTACCAGATCTTCCCCGACCGGTTCTGTAAAGGGAAATCGGTTGACTGCGCTGATAAAATGGAGCCCTATTGGCTCCACGACCGCTGGGAGGACACGCCGGAATACCGCCCGGACGGGCAGGGTAAAATTCTGAACAACGACTTCTTCGGCGGCAATCTGGACGGCATCCGGCAGAAGCTGGACTACCTGGCCGGGCTCCATGTGGAGCTGATCTATCTCAATCCCATCTGCATGGCCTGGTCCAACCACCGGTACGACACGGCGGACTACCGCCGGGTGGACCCCCTGCTGGGGTCCGAGGACGACCTGCGGGCCCTGTGCCGGGAGGCCCACGGGCGGGGCATGAGGGTCCTGCTGGACGGGGTGTTCTCCCACACCGGCAGCCGCAGCGTCTACTTCGACCGGAACGGCGAGTTCGGCGGCGGGGCGTACTCCGACCCCAATTCCCCCTATCGCGCCTGGTACGATTTTCAGCACTGGCCCGACCGGTACACCTCCTGGTGGGGGATCGACACCCTCCCCTGCGTGCGGGAGATGGAGCCCGCCTATCTGGACTTCATCCTGGGCCCGGGGGACAGCGTCATTGCCCACTGGCTGGACCTGGGGGTGGACGGCTTCCGCCTGGACGTGGCCGACGAGCTGCCCGATTCCTTCATCGCCGCCTTCCGGGCCAGGCTCAAGGCCCTGCGGCCCGACGCGCTGCTCATGGGCGAGGTGTGGGAGGACGCGTCCAATAAGATCGCCTACAGCGTCCGCCGCCGGTATTTCTCCGACGGCGAGCTGGACAGCGTGATGAACTACCCCTTCCGCTCCGCCATTCTGGACTTCCTGGCCCGGGCCGACTCCGGGGCCTTTCAGGCGGCGGTGCTGAACATCGTGGAGCACTACCCTGCCCCGGTGCTCCACCGGGTGATGAACAGCCTGTCCACCCACGACACGCCCCGCATCCTCACCCTGCTGGGGGACCCCTTCGACGGCAGCAGGGAGGAAAAGGCCGGGCGCTTCCTCCGGCCCGAGGCAAAGCCCTGGGCGGTGGCCCGGGAGATGGCCGCCGCGGTGCTCCAGTTCGCCCTGCCCGGCATGGCCGCCATCTACTACGGGGACGAGGCCGGGCTGGAGGGCTATGAGGACCCCTTCAACCGCCGCTGCTACCCCTGGGGCCGCGAGGACGGGGAGCTGCTGGACTTCTACCGGCGGCTCACCGGCTGGAAGGCCGGGCTGCCCGCCCTGCGGCAGGGCTCCACTGCGTTTCTGCCCGCCCCGGAGGGGACCATCCTGCTGGAGCGGGAGCTGGACGGCCAGCGGGTGCTGGCCGCCGTCAACGGCCGGCAGGACACGGTGGAGATTCCCTTCGAGGGGGAGGTGCTCCACCTCCACTACGGCAGAGAGAACGGGAGCGCCCTGTCTCTGGACCCCTGGGGCTCTGCGCTGGTGCTTGTTGTAAAGTGATTTTAC
The DNA here is from genome assembly GCA_963647775.1 of Anaerovibrio sp. Taxonomy (GTDB): domain Bacteria; phylum Bacillota; class Clostridia; order Oscillospirales; family Oscillospiraceae; genus Enterenecus. The sequence goes on along the minus strand of CAVJBM010000132.1, from coordinate 1,443 downwards.
CTGACAAAGGAGAAGATAGCTTATGTTTGAACTTCAGCTTGAAAAGCTGGCCGGCTGCCTGTCCGAGGCCGACCTGAACGCCCTGGAGGGCGAGGCGGCCAAGGCCCACGAAATGCTCTACGACCCCGCCGCCCCCGGCGCGGACTTCACCGGCTGGGTCCGCCTGCCGGAGAACTATGACCGGGCGGAATTCGCCCGCATCCAGAAAGCCGCGGAGAAGATCCGCAGCGATTCTCAGGTGCTGGTGGTCATCGGCATCGGCGGCTCCTACCTGGGGGCCAAGGCCGCGCTGGAGGTCTTTCCCTCCGACGGGCCGGAGATCTGCTTCGCCGGCTGTTCCCTCAGCCCCAACGAACTGAAAAAGGTCATGGACAAGGTCAAGGGGAAGGACTGGTCCATCAACGTGATCTCCAAGTCCGGCGGCACCACCGAGCCCGCCGTGGCCTTCCGCCTGTTCCGCGCCCTGCTGGAGGAGCAGTACGGCGCCGAGGCCGACCGGCGCATCTACGCCACCACCGACAAGGCCCGGGGCGCCCTCAAATCCCTGGCCGACGCCCACGGCTGGGAGAGCTTCGTCATCCCCGACGAGGTGGGCGGGCGGTACTCCGTGCTCACCGCCGTGGGCCTGCTGCCCATCGCCGTGGGCGGGACCGACATCTCCGCCCTCATGGCCGGGGCCGCCGCCGCCATGGAAGAGTACGACCTGCGCAGCATGGCCAACCCCGTGTGGCGCTATGCCGCCGCCCGCAGCGCCCTCTACCGGCAGGGCAAAAAGGTGGAGATCTTCTGCAATTACGAGCCCTCCTATTCCTCCCTGGGCGAGTGGCTGAAGCAGCTGTTCGGCGAGTCCGAGGGCAAGGACGGCAAGGGCATCTTCCCCGCCAGCGCCCAGTTCACCACCGACCTGCACTCCCTGGGCCAGTATATCCAGGACGGCGAGCGCCACCTGTTTGAGACGGTCCTCTACGTGGACGACACCGGGTGCGACCTGGCCGTCCCCTACAGCGACGATAACGGCGACAACCTGAACTATCTGGCGGGCAAGCCCATGAGCTTTGTCCGGGAGATGGCCTTCCAGGGTACGCTGGCCGCCCACGCCGACGGCGGCACCCCCTCCATGGTGCTGCGGATGGACAAGATGGACGCCGCCATGCTGGGCCGGCTGTTCTACTTCTTCGAACTGGCCTGCGGCATCAGCGGCCACATGCTGGGGGTCAATCCCTTTGACCAGCCCGGCGTGGAGGCCTACAAGAAGAACATGTTCGCCCTGCTGGGCAAGCCCGGCTACGAGGACCTGCGGCAGGAGCTGCTGCGCAAGCTGGAAAAGTAAAATTCACCAAAAATAAGTTTACTTTTTCTGCATTGCTATTTCCCCGCCGGTATGGTATGCTGTATACAGGTGGAAACCACCAAAGACAAAGGAGTGATTTCTTATGGTTAGAT
>CAVJBM010000131.1:10735-17506 GCA_963647775.1 Anaerovibrio sp. | reverse complement strand
CAGCATACCGATACGGCCGGTGTCGCTGATGACGCGGGAGTGGATATAACCCACGCTGTTCTGGTTGTAGTAGGAGAAGGACAGGGTCTGCAGATGGCTGAAGGCGGCGTTGCGCAGGTCTCGGCCCACCCATACCTCGATGCAGGTGGCCAGCCGGGAGTAGATAAAGAACATCACCGCGGTAAACAGCACCGCAGCCAGGTAGATCAGGATGAACTGCGGCAGGGTGTCCAGCGTATTCCCCTCCACAAAGTGGTTGAGGGCGTACCGCTGGATCAGGGGCAGAAACACATCCATCATACTGGCCAGCAGGCTGCATCCGATCATGACGGCAAACTGCATCCGGTACTTTTTCAGATAGGGGAGCATTTTGCCCACGCCGAAGAAGGGCAGCTTTTTCCTCTGCTCGGTCTTTTGCTCGTTCATACCGCCGCCTCCTCTCCGGAGCCGGACTGGATCTCATAGATCCGCTGGTAAATGCCCCCGGCGCGCTTCAGCTCCTCATGGGTGCCCCGCTCGGCAATGCGGCCCCGGTCCAGCACCAGGATCTGGTCCGCCTTGGACAGGGTGGTGATTCGGTGGGAAATGAGAATGATGCTGGCGCTGCCGAAGCGCTTCTCCAGCGCCGCGCGGATCTTGGCGTCGGTCTCGGTGTCCACGGCGGACAGGGAGTCGTCAAAGATCATGATGGGCGTATTGCGGGTGAGGGCCCGGGCGATGGCCGCCCGCTGCTTCTGCCCGCCGGACAGGGTGACGCCTCGCTCGCCCACAAAGGTGTCGTACCCCTTGGCAAAGCCCTCCACCGTGTCGTCCAGACAGGCGGCCCGGGAGGCCTCCCGGATCTGCTCCAGGGTAATGGAGGGGTCGGCAATGCCGATGTTCTCCGCCAGGGTGCGGGAGAACAGATAGGGCTCCTGCAGCACCATGCCGATGTTCCGGCGGAGGTGGGCGGTGTCGATGTCGTTGACGTCCACCCCGCCGATGGTGATGCGGCCGTCCTCCGGCTTGAGCTCGTAGAGCTTGTCCAGCAGGAGCATCATGGTGGACTTGCCGGAGCCGGTGCCCCCCAGGATGCCCAGGGTGGTGCCCGCCTTCATGGTGAAGTCAATGTCGTGCAGGATGGACGGGCAGCCGTCGTAGGCGAAGTTCACATGCTCAAAGGCGATGTCGCCGGCCAAATCGGCCTTCTGGGCGCCGGGCTTGTCGTGCTCCGGCTCCGCCGCCATGATCTCGGCAATGCGCTCCACCGACACGCCCGCCTTGCTCATCTCGGACACCACGTTGCCCAGCATACGGATGGGCCAGGACAGCATCCCGTTGTAGGAGATGAAGGCGATGTACTCACCGGCGGTAATGCTCCCCCGCACGGCGAATACGGCGCCGAACACCACCACCAGCATCACCTGGATGCCGGAGAGCACGTCGGAGCTGGCCCAGAAGCGGCTGCTGGCGCCGGCCAGCTTCACCCAGGAGCTGGTGTACTCCTCGTTGTGGGCCTCGAAGCGGTCCCGCTCGTACCGCTCCCGGCCGAAGGCACGCACCACCCGCACGCCGGTGAGGTTCTCCTGGGCCATGGCGGACAGCTTGCCCTCGCTCTCGTCGCAGGCGCGGAAGCCCTCGCCCAGGATCTTGCGGAAATGAGCGGCGTACCAGATGATCGCCGGCATGGGGATCAGGGCGATGACCGTCAGCAGCGCGTTCATGCGGAACATGAAGATCACGGACAGCACCAGCATGATGACGATGCGCAGGATGGAGCTCAGCTGCTCGGAGACAAAGTTCCGGGTGGTGTCGATGTCCGAGGTGCAGCGCTGGATGATGTCGCCGGTGCGGTTTTTCATGTGCCAGGCGAAGGGCAGCCGCTCGATGTGGCCGAAGAGGCTGTCCCGCATGGTCTTGACCATGGTCTCGGACGCCTTGGTGTTGCTCACCCGGTACACATACTGGGAGATCACCTTCACCAGCGCCACCGCCAGCACCGCCGCCGCCATGATCCACAGGTGCTTGCCCAGGTAGGCAAAGCCGCCCACGGAGTCCACCAGGGACATGACCCAGGGGGAATAATTCGGCGTTTTGCCGCCGATGGCGTTGTCCACCGCGGCGCGGATGATCTGCGGGCTGACCATATCCGCCAGGGCCGTCAGGGCGGCCATGAGGATGCTCACGCCGAACATGAGCCAGCTTCCCTTCAGGAAGCCCCGCAGCAGGGTCAGCTCCTTCCGGCGCTGCTCCCTGCTCTTTTTGGTAGGTTTCGTTTTCTCTTCCATAATCCTTTCATTCTGACAATAAGGCCAATATCCTCTCTCTCCGCGCCCCTGCCCACCCCCGCCGGCAGAAGCGCAGATAGAGGTAGTATAGCACGTTTCTTTTTAAAAGGAAAGAGAGGAACGGTTTAATTTTTGTGATTTGTTCCCCTTTGGCGCACATTTTTCCGCAAAAACGGCGCCCCCGGTCCCCCGGAAGCGCCGTTTTTCCTTTTCCTGTCTCGTTTTTACAGGACCGCGACCGTATCTCCCGGGCGGACAGCGCCGCCCTCCAGCACCTTGACGAAGATGCCCTCCCGGGGCATGACGCAGTCGCCGGCGGCCCGCCGGATGGCGCAGTCGCTGTGGCACTCCTTGCCGATCTGGGTGACCTGGCACAGGGCCGTGCCCACCCGCAGGCGGGTCCCCACCGGCAGGGCGTGAAGGGTCAGCCCCTCGGTGAGGATGTTCTCGGCAAAGTCGCCGGGCTTCAGGGGGAAGGAGATGTGCTCCTGCACCCGGGCCACGCTCTCGGCGGCCAGCAGGCTCACCTGCCGGTGCCAGTTCCCCGCGTGGGCGTCCCCCACGATGCCGTGGTCCGGCCGCAGCTCCGCCTGCTCCACCGGGTGCTTCTGGGTGCCCTTCGCCTCGCTGACGCACACGGCCAGCACCCGGCCGGTCTGCCCGCCGCAGTCGGCGGAGCCGGCGGAGCGGAGCATCTCCACCCCGTGGCCCAGGGCGTCCAGCACGGCGGAGAGGTTCTCCCGGGCGGCCTTCTCGCTGCCCGGCAGATTGACGATGAGGGACCGGCCCCGTATGCCCGCCGCCGCCCGGGACAGGCAGGCCCGGGGGGTGATCTTCAGGCTCTCCGCCCGCATGGCCTCCGGGATGCCGGGGGTCTCCCGCTGGATGAGGCTTTTGGTGACCTCCGGCGTGATGTCCCGGGGGGAGAAGCCCGTGCCGCCGGTGGTGAGGATCAGGGCGATCTGCCGCCGGTCGGCGCAGTTCACCAGCTCCTCCCGGATGTCGGCTTCCTCGTCGGGGACGATGGCGGTGTGGACCACCTCCCACCCCGCCGCCGTGAGCATGGAGACCAGGGCCGGGCCGCTGGTGTCCACCCGCTCCCCACGGGAGCCCTTGTCGCTGACGGTGATGACCGCCGCCGTGTAGCTCATATCTCTTCCTCCCGCCGATAATCTCCGTGAACGCCGCCGGTCTTGGCCAGCAGGCGCAGGTCGGTGATGACCATGTCCCGCTGGACCGCCTTGCACATGTCATATACCGTCAAGGCCGCCGTGGAGGCCGCCGTCAGGGCCTCCATCTCCACGCCGGTGCGCCCGGCGCAGGACACCGCGGCCGTGATCTCCACGCTGCACCGCCCCTCGTCCAGGGTCAGGGAGAGGTCGATGCCGTCGGTCGCCACCGGGTGGCACATGGGGATGAGCTCCGGGGTGCGCTTGGCCCCCATGATCCCCGCGATCTGGGCCACGGTGAGCACGTCCCCCTTCTTCACGCCGCCGGAGCGGATGAGTTCAAAGGTCTCACGGTTCACCAGCACCCGCGCCCCGGCCAACGCCGTGCGGCGGGTGGGGGCCTTGTCCCCCACGTCCACCATCCGGGCCCGGCCCTGGTCGTTGAAATGGGTAAAATCCTCTCTGTGCTCCATGATAAATGCCGCCACTCCTTCCGCGTCGTTCAGGGCAAATTCCGGCACCGGCAGGCCGCCGGACACCGGATCGGACGCCACCGCCAGGTAGCACTCCGGCCGGTCCGGCAGGAATATCCCCGCCGCCGGGCGGCACACGCCGATCTGGCTGATATCCGCCCCCTTCCAGCCCTCCACCAGCACCAGGTCCACGTCCCGCACCCAGGCCAGCAGCCCGTCCAGCGTGCGGCCCCGGCCCTCCATGCAGGCCGCCCCCGCGGGGGAGGTGATGAGGGTCATGACCGCCCCCGCCGCGGCGAACCGGGCGGTGTCCTTCCCCTCCCGGTCCAGGGTGAAGCCGTGGGCGTCGTGCTTGGCCGCCGCCAGGCGCAGCCCCGCCCCGGTGAGGATGGGGATGAGTTTTTCGATGAGAGTGGTCTTGCCCGAGCCGGAATAGCCCGCAAAGCCGAGTACCGGTATCCCTTCCATGGCTCACCCTCCGATCTGATTCATGTCCCGCCCGGCCCCGCTGATCTCCCAGGAGGAGAGCGTGCCGTGGCAGGCGGGCTTGGCCAGGATCGCCCGGCGGAACTGCTCCCGCATTTCCGCAGAGTCCATTCCCTTTACAGCGTACTCCTGGCAGGAGTGGAGACAGGGCTTTATCCGTCCGTCCGCCGTCAGGCGCAGGCGGGTGCAGGCGGCGCAGAAGTGGTCGCTCACCGGGCTGATGAGCCCCACGTCCCCCTGGGCCCCCGGCAGCCGGAACAGCCGGGCCACCCCGCCGTCCGCGGGGCGGGGCTCCAGCCCGGGCAGGGCGGCCAGCACCGTCTCCGCCGGCAGGAAGGCCCCCGGCCCAAAGCCGCCGGCGTACATGGGCATGAGCTCGATAAAGCGCACGTCCACCGGCCAGCGGCGGGTGAGGTCCGCCAGGGCGGGGATCTCGTCGTCATTGAAGCCGCCCATGAGCACCGCATTCAGCTTCACCCGGCGGAAGCCGGCGTTCAGCGCGCTCTCGATCCCCGCCAGCGCCTGCTCCAGGGTGCCCCGGCGGGTGATGGCGGCGTATTTGGCCGGGTCCAGGGTGTCCAGGCTGATGTTCACCCGGCTCACCCCCGCCGCCCGCAGGGGCTCCGCCAGCGGGGGCAGCAGGGTGCCGTTGGTGGTGAGGCACAGCTCCCGGATGCCCTCCACCGCCCCGCAGCGCTCGCAGATGGAGAGGATGTTGCGCTTCACCAGGGGCTCCCCGCCGGTGATGCGCAGCTTGGTGATCCCCAGAGAGGCCGCGGCCTCCACGGCGGTCACCATCTCCTCCTCGGTGAGCATATCCTCGTGGGCCCGCTTGCGCAGGCCCTCCTCGGGCATACAGTACCGGCAGCGCAGGTTGCACAGCTCCGTCACCGACAGGCGCAGATAGCTGATCTGCCTGCCGAAGCGGTCAGTCATAGCCCCGCTCCCGTTCACGGCAGGTCGAACTCCCGGTCCAGCAGGGAGCGGACGGTCTCCATATTCTTCTCGGTGTATTCCAGCTCGCCGTTGTCAAAGAACATGGCGGCGCTGTAGATGACGGCCCGGACGATGAAGGTCTTGCGCCGGCGCACGTCCTCCGGCATCCCCACCTCCGCGCAGTAGCGGGACACCGTCTCGTAGGTCAGGGTGCTCAGCTGCCCCCGCAGACAGCGGTACTCCTCGTCGCAGTCCTGGAACTTCTGCATAACGATCCTGCGGAATTCCGGATTTTCCACCAGAAAACGGATATACTCCAGGCTGATCTCCACCAGCTGGGTCCGGGTGTCGGCCCCGGCGTACTTTTCCAGCACCGCCCGCTGGCGGGTCTCGTAAATGCCGTTCATGTAGCCGAAGATCTCCGCCACGAATTCGTGGGTATCCTTGAAGTGCTTGTAGGGCGCCGCGCAGGACACGCCGCACCGCTTGGCCACCCGCCGGGTGGAAAAATCCCGTATCCCGAACTCGTTGATCTCCTCCGCGCCGGCCAGGATCAGCCGCTCCCGCGTGCTGAGGCCCTGGGCCGCTGTTTTTTCGGCCATTGTAAGCCCTCCCCCTCGTCTTTTGTTCTATTTTATCCGCTTTCCCGCCGCCCGTCAACCGGCAAAATACTCTTGACGAAAAGAGGAAAACAGATTATAATACGTATCGTCCCTTATTGCGTTATCATCGATAACTAAATGGGACATTCAATTCAAAAACGGAGGTAACCCCTATGATTTTTCAGGCAATTTGCGAACTGATCGCGGAGCGCAACGACTGCGATCCTTCCTCGATCACCATGGACACCAAGTTCCAGGACCTGGGCATCGACTCCCTTGACACGGTGGAGATGCTGATGAACCTGGAGGACAAGATCGGCGTCGAGGTGGAGCTCACCCAGAAGGTGGAGACCGTGGGCGAGCTGGTGGTCTTTATTCAGGGCGTCATGGAGCAGAAGTAATGATCCGTACGCCGTTATGTGAGCTGCTAGGTATCGAGTACCCGGTCTTTCAGGGCGGCATGGCATGGATCGCCGACGGCAGGCTGGCTGCCGCCGTATCCGAGGGCGGCGGGCTGGGGATCATCGCGGCCGGAAACGCCCCCGCGCAGTATGTGCGGGAGCAGATCCGGGCGGCAAAGTCCCTGACCTCCCGCCCTTTCGGCGTTAATATCATGCTCATGAGCCCCTTTGCCGATGAGGTCGCCGCGGTAGTCGCCGAGGAGAAGGTGGCCGTGGTCACCACCGGCGCGGGCAACCCCTCCAAGTATATGTCCGCCTGGCTGGAGGCCGGCATCAAGGTCATCCCCGTGGTGGCCTCTGTGGCCCTGGCCAAGCTGATGACCCGGCTGGGGGCGTCCGCCCTCATCGCCGAGGGCGGCGAGAGCGGCGGCCATGTG
>CAVJBM010000131.1:0-10725 GCA_963647775.1 Anaerovibrio sp. | reverse complement strand
GAACTGACCACCATGGTGCTGGTGCCCCTGGTGTGCGACGCCACTGACCTGCCCGTCATCGCCGCCGGCGGCATTGCCGACGGCCGGGGCGTGGCCGCCTCCTTCATGCTGGGGGCCTGCGGCGTGCAGATGGGCACCCGCTTCCTCAGCGCCGAGGAGTGCAGCATCCACCCCACCTACAAGGAGAAGATCCTCAAGGCCAACGACCTGGCCACCATGGTCACCGGCAAGCGTCTGGGCCACCCCGTGCGCAGCCTGCGCACCCCCTTCGCCCGCAATTACTCCAAGGCGGAGTACAGCGGCATTGACGACGAGGCCCTGGAGCAGATGGGCGTGGGCGCCCTGCGCCTGGCCGTCCAGGAGGGCGACACCGAGCGCGGCTGCTTCCTCTCCGGCCAGATCGCCGCCATGGTCCATGAGATCCAGCCCGCGGCGGACATCGTCCGCAGCGTGATGGAGGAGGCCGAGCCCATTCTGAAAGGAGCCTGCAAATGGGTCGTGTAGCATTTGTGTTCTCCGGCCAGGGGGCCCAGTACCCCGGCATGGGGAGGGAGCTCTATGACTGCTCCGCCGCGGCCCGGGCGGTCTTTGACCGGGCGGACGCCATCCGTCCCGGCACCAGCCGCCAGTGCTTTGAGGGCACCGACGAGGAACTGAAGGAGACCCGCAACACCCAGCCCTGCATGTTCGCCGTGGAGCTGGCCGCCGCCGCTGCGTTGGAGGAGGCCGGCGTCCGCGCCGGCATGGCCGCGGGCTTCTCCCTGGGAGAGCTGGCCGCCCTGACCTTCGCCGGCGTGATGGACTTCGACACCGGCTTCAAGCTGGTGTGCAGCCGGGGCGAGCGGATGCAGGCCGCCTCCGAGGCGCAGGACACCGCCATGGCCGCCGTCCTCCGGCTGGAGAACGCCGCCGTGGAGGAGGTCTGCAAGCAGTTTGAGGGGGTCTACCCCGTGAACTACAACTGCCCCGGGCAGGTGACGGTCTCCGGTCTGGCGTCCCAGATGGACGGCTTTGCCGCCGCTGTCAAGGCCGCCGGCGGGCGGGCCATGCCCCTGAAGGTCCGGGGCGCGTTCCATTCCCCCTACATGGCGGAGGCCGCCAGGGGCTTCGCGGGCGACCTGCGCGCCTGCGCGCTGAAGGCCCCCGCCCTGCCCGTCTACGCCAACCGCACCGCCCAGCCCTACGGGGAGGACGTGCTGCCCGTGCTGGCCCAGCAGATCGACCACCCCGTCCTGTGGGAGGCCGCCGTGCGCAATATGATCGCCGCCGGCGCGGACACCTTCATCGAGGTGGGCCCCGGCCGCACCCTGTGCGGGCTCATCGCCAAGACCGATAAGGACGTGCGCACCTTCTCCGCGGAAAAGGCGGAGGACCTGCGCAAGGCCGTCGAGGGGGTGCTGGGCTGATGGAGCTGAAGGATAAGGTCGCCATCGTCACCGGCGGCTCCCGCGGCATCGGCGCGGCCATCACCGAGAAGTTGGCCGCGCTGGGCTGCCATGTAGCTGTCATCTACGCCGGTCGGCAGGACGCGGCGGAGGCCGTGTGCGCCGCCTGCCGGGAGAAGTACGGCGTGAAAGCCGCGGCCTACCAGTGCAATGTGGCCGACTTCGCCGCCGTCAAGGAGACGGTCGCCGCCGTGAAGGCCCAGTTCGGCACGGTAAATATTCTGGTGAACAACGCCGGCATCAACCGGGACGGCCTGGTGGCCGCCATGCGGGAGGCCGACTTTGACGACGTCATCGCCGCCAACCTGAAAGGCACGTTCAACATGATCCGCCACTGCTCCGGCATCTTTATCCGCAACCGGGGCGGCCGGATCGTCAACATCAGCTCCGTGGCCGGCATCATCGGCAACGCGGGCCAGGCCAACTACGCCGCCTCCAAGGCGGGCGTCATCGGCCTGACCAAATCCGTGGCCCGGGAGTTGGCCCCCCGGGGCGTCACCTGCAACGCGGTGGCTCCCGGCTTTGTGGCCACCGACATGACCGCCGCCATGGGCGCCGACCCCGAACAGCTGGCCGCCTCCGTCCCCCTGGGCCGGATGGGCCGGCCCGAGGAGATCGCCGACGCGGTGGCCTTTCTGGTCCAGTCCGACTACATCACAGGCCAGGTCCTGCGGGTGGACGGCGGGATCGCCATTTGAGAAACCATTGAGGTGATACGACTATGAGCGAAGCTGATATCCGCAAATACGCGCAGCTGATGCAGGAGTTGGGGCTCACCGGCATGGAGTTCAAGGATCAGGACGGCGTGTTCATCCGTCTGGAGCGGCAGGGCGTCCCCGCCGCTCCGGTCCCCGTCTCCCCCGCCGCGGCCCAGCCCCAGCCCGCCGCCCCCGCGGATCACTCCGCCGGCATCTGCTCCCCCATGGTGGGCGTGTTCTACGCCGCCCCCACGGAGGACTCCGACCCCTTCGTCCGGGTGGGCGACCACGTGAAGCGGGGCGATACCCTGTGCATCATCGAGGCCATGAAGCTGATGAACGAGGTGACCGCCGAGCAGGACGGCATCATTACAGAGATCTGCGTGCAGGACGGCCAGGCCGTGGACTACGGCTGCCTCCTGTTCCGGATCCGGGAGGATTGAACTATGGATCGCAGTGAGATCATGAAGATCATGCCCCACCGGGACAATATGCTCCTGCTGGACACGGTGGAGCGGGAGGGCGACGAGGCCCACGGCACCTTCCGCATCCCGGAGGACGCCTGGTTCCTGAAGGGCCATTTCCCGGGGAATCCCGTGGTGCCCGGCGTCATCCTGTGCGAGATCCTGGCGCAGTCCACCTGCGCCCTGCTGGCCAGCGAGATGTCCGACAGCTGCCTGCCCATGTACACCGGGCTGAACAATGTCCGCTTCAAGTCCCCGGTGAAGCCCGGCGACCTGTTCGAGACACGCTGTAAGGTCACCAAGGTGAAGAAGCCCTTCTACTTCGCCGAGGGCACCGGCTGGGTGGGCGGCCGGCTGTGCGTCAAGGCGGAGTTCTCCTTCGCCTTGGTGGAGAAGTGAGCCATGTTCTCCAAAATTCTCATCGCCAACCGCGGCGAGATCGCCGTGCGCATCATCCGGGCCTGCAAGGAAATGGGCATCGCCACCGTGGCCGTCTACTCTGAGGCGGACAAGGACTGCCTCCACGCGGCCCTGGCGGACGAGGCCCTGTGCATCGGCCCCTCCGCCGCCAAGGACAGCTACCTCTGCCAGGACCGGCTCATCAGCGCCGCCCTGGTCTCCGGCGCCCAGGCCATCCACCCGGGCTACGGCTTCCTGTCCGAGAGCGCCCAGTTCGCCCTGGCCTGCCGCAAGAACGGCATCGCCTTCATCGGCCCCGACGCGGGCTGCATGGAGCGCATCAGCGACAAGGCCCACATCAAGCAGGTCGTCGCCCACACCGCCCTCCGGCCCATCCCCGGCACCAACGTGCTGGCCGACCTGGAGGAGGCCGCCCGGGCGGCGGACGAGATCGGCTACCCCGTCATGCTCAAGGCCCGGTCGGGCGGCGGCGGACGAGGCATCCGGGTCATCCACTCCCCGGCGGAGCTGGCCCTGGCCTATCCCCTGGCCGTGGCCGAGGGGGAGGCCGCCTTCGGCGACGGCGCCCTCTATCTGGAGAAGCTGATCCACCCCGCCCGGCACATCGAGGTCCAGGTGCTGGCCGACGAGTTCGGCAACGTGGTCTGCCTGGGGGAGCGGGACTGCTCCGTCCAGCGGCACCACCAGAAGCTGATCGAGGAGTCCCCCTCCCCCGCCATCGGGCCGGAGCAGCGGGAAAGGCTGCTTCAGGACGCGGCCGAAGCTGTGAAGGAGATCGGCTATACAGGGGTTGGCACCCTTGAATTTCTGCTGGATCAGAGCGGCCAGCTGTGGTTCATGGAGATGAATGTCCGGCTCCAGGTGGAGCACGGCGTCAGCGAGATGCTCACGGGGTACGACCTGGTCAAGTGGCAGATCCGCACCGCCGCGGGGGTGCCTCTGAACTTCCGGCAGGATCAGGTGCGCCTCACCGGCGTGGCCCTGGAGTGCCGCATCAACGCCCTCTCCCCCGGCACGCTCACCATGCTCCATGTGCCCGGCGGGCCCTTCGTCCGCTTTGACACCTATCTGGTGCAGGGCGTCCAGGTGAGCCCCTTCTACGACTCCCTCATCGGCAAGCTGATCGTCTACGCCGCCACCCGGGAGGAGGCCCTGCGCAAGATGAAGGCCGCCCTGTGCGAACTGGTCATCGAGGGCATCCCCACCAACATCGAGGAGCAGCTGCGGATCATCTCCGACCCCCGGTTCTCCTCCGGGAATTATGATCTGACCATTTTGGAAGGAAACTGAGCCATGGCCTTTCTGAATTTCATTTTTCAGCCCAAAAATGAGCTGGAATCCGGCGGCCGCAGCGCCGCCCCGGTCCAGAGTGACGCCAGCGAGCCGGAAAAGACCTGCCCCAACTGCCGCAAGGCCGTGCCGGTCAGCGTGCTGTGGAGCAACCTCAACGTGTGCTCCTGCGGGTATCACTTCCGCATGAGCGCCCGGCAGCGCCTGCGCTACCTCACGGACAAGGACAGCTTTGAGGAGCTGTTCTCCGACGTGGAGACCTGCGACCGCCTGGCCTTCCCCCACTACATGGAGAAGGTGGAGACCACCCGGGTGTCCAGCCGGGAGAGCGAGGCCGTGGTGTGCGGCACCGCCCGCATCGGCGGGAACCAGTGCTGCCTGTTCCTCATGGAGCCCCGGTTCATGATGGGCTCCATGGGGGCCGCCGTGGGCGAGCGGATCACCCGCCTGTTCGAGTACGCCACCGCCCACCGGCTGCCCGTGGTGGGCGTCACCGTGTCCGGCGGCGCCCGGATGCAGGAGGGGCTGTTCTCCCTCATGCAGATGGCCAAGACCAGCGGCGCCGTCAAGCGTCACAGCGACGCGGGGCTGTTCTATCTCCCCCTGCTCACCGATCCCACCACCGGCGGAGTCACGGCCAGCTTTGCCATGGAGGGAGACGTGATCCTGGCGGAGCCCGGGGCGTGCATCGGCTTTGCCGGGGCCCGCGTGGTGGAGCAGACCACCCGCAAGCCCCTGCCCAAGGGCTTCCAGACGGCGGAGAGCATGCTTCAGCACGGCTTTGTGGACGCCATCGTCCCCCGGGTCCGGCAGAAGCAGATCATCACCCGCCTGCTGAACATGCATTGCGGAGGTGAGCGGAAATGAGCACCCCCTACGAGAAGGTCAAGATCGCCCGGGGCAATAAGCGCCCCACCGGCGGCGACTATATCCGCAACATTTTTTCCGACTTTATTGAACTCCACGGCGACCGCCGCTTCGGGGACGACCCGGCGGTAGTGGGCGGCCTGGGCTGGCTGGGCGCCACGGCGGTGACCGTCATCGCCATTGAAAAGGGCCACACCGCCAAGGAGCGCACCCTGCGCTCCTTCGGCGCGCCCGAGCCCGAGGGCTACCGCAAGGCCCTGCGCCTGATGAAGCAGGCGGAGAAGTTCCGCCGGCCGGTGGTGTGCTTTGTGGACACCTCCGGCGCGTACTGCGGCATCGGCGCGGAGGAGCGGGGCCAGGGCCAGGCCATCGCCGAGAACCTGATGGAGATGATGACCCTCAAAACGCCGGTGATCTCCGTGCTGGTGGGCGAGGGCGGCAGCGGCGGCGCGCTGGCGCTGGCCGTGGCCGACCGGGTGTGGATGCTGGAGAACGCGGTGTACTCCGTGATCTCTCCCGAGGGCTGCGCCAGCATCCTCTGGAAGGACGCCGCCCTGGCCGAGCAGGCCGCCCAGCAGCTGAAGCTGACCGCTCAGGACGCCCTGGAGAACGGCATGATCGAGCGGATCGTCCCTGAGACCGAACTGGGCAGGCCGGACTTTTACGACAAGCTGTCCGCCGACCTCCGGGCCGAACTGGAGGTCCTGGCCGCCAAGCCCATGCCGGAGCTGCTGGAGGACCGCTATCAGCGGTTCCGCCGCATCGGAAGGGGTGACGGCTGATGGATGCCGCCCCCTACTGCCGCAGGGTCTACTACTACGAGACCGACCAGATGGCCATCGTCCACCACTCCAACTACATCCGCTGGATGGAGGAGGCCCGGACGGACTATATGCGCAGAAACGGCGTGGACTACCGCCAGGTGGAGGCCCGGGGCATCATCATGCCCGTGCTGGGCGTCAGCTGCCGCTACCGGGTGTCCGCCAGGTATGACGACCCCATCGCCATCCGCACCATCCTGACCTCCTACGACGGCGTGTGCGTCCGCTACCGCTACGAGATCCGCCACGGGGAGACCGGCGTGCTGCTGGCCGAGGGCGAGAGCAGGCACTGCTTCCTGAACGCGGAGACCCGCATTCCCCTGAAGCTGAAAAAGACCCATCCCGACTACAGCCGGCAGCTGGAGCAGCTGCTGGCGGAAGAAGCTGGAGGTACCATATGAAACGGATCGCAGTCACCGGTCTGGGCGTCGTCAGCCCCGTGGGCAACGACGTCGGGACCTTCTGGAATTCCCTCGTCGCCGGCAAGTGCGGCATCGGCCCCATCACCAAGTTCGACGCCGCCGACTACAAGGTCAAGGTGGCCGCCGAGGTCCGGGACTTTGAGCCCAAGGACTACATGGAAAAGCTGGACGTGATGCACAGCGACATCTACACCCAGTTCGCCATGGCCGCCGCCGTGCAGGCCATGGAGGACAGCGGCATCGCCGGCACCGTGGACGGCGAGCGCTTCGGCGTCTACGTGGGCACCGGCATCGGCGGCATCGCCACCTTCATGGCGGAGCACCAGAAGCTGCTGGAGAAGGGCCCCCGCCGGGTGTCCCCCTACTTTATCCCCAGCATGATCGCCAACATGGCCTCCAGCATGATCGCCATGCGCTACGGCTGCCACGGCCCCGCCCTGCCCATGGTCACGGCCTGCGCCTCCGGCAGCAACGCCATCGGCGAGGCCATGCGGCTCATCCGCCACGGCTATGCCGACGCCATGATCGCCGGCGGCGCCGAGGCCACGGTGAACGCCCTGGCTGCCGCGGGCTTCTCCAACATGCAGGCCCTGTGCACCGCGGAGGACCCCCTGCACGCCTCCCTGCCCTTCGACAAGCGGCGCAGCGGCTTCGTCATGGGCGAGGGCGCCGGCGTGCTGGTGCTGGAGGAGATGGAGCACGCCAAGGCCCGGGGCGCGAAGATCTACGCCGAGCTGGCGGGCTACGGCTCTACCTGCGATGCCTACCACATGACCGCCCCCGACCCCGAGGCCACCCAGGGTGCCCGGGCCATCGCCGATGCCTGGCGCGAGTGCGGCGCGGACACTGACAAGGTGTACTTCAACGCCCACGGCACCGGCACCCCCATGAACGACCGCATCGAGACCCTGGCCGTGAAGAAGGCCCTGGGCGAGGAGCGGGCCCGCCGCATCGTCATCAGCTCCACCAAGTCCATGACCGGCCACATGCTGGGCGCGGCGGGCGGCGCGGAGGCCGTGGCCTCCGTGCTGGCCCTGCGGGACGGCATCGCGCCCCCCACCATCGGCCTGGAGGTCCCCGATCCCGACTGCGACCTGGACTACGCCCCCCTCACCGCCCGGAAGGGCGACTTCGAGGTGGCCCTGTCCTCCTCTCTGGGCTTCGGCGGACACAACGCCTGCCTGGCCTTCCGCAAGGTGGGAGGCGCTGAGGCATGAGCGAGCGCATCGTCATCACCGGCATGGGGGCCGTGACCCCCATCGGCATCGGCGTGGACGCCTTCTGGTCCGGCCTGCGGGCCGGGACCTGCGGCATCGGCGACATCCAGCAGATCGACACCTCCTCCCTGCCCATCCACCGGGCGGCGGAGGTGAAGGAGTTCCGCGCCAAGGAGCACATGCCCAACCGGCTGGCGCTGGACATGGAGTCCTACGCCCAGTACGCCTACGCCGCCGCGGAGGAGGCCTTTGCCGGCAGCGGGCTGGACGGCTCTGACCGCACCGGCGTGGTCATGGGCACGGCCCTCCACGGCATCAACATCATCAGCCGGGCCCAGAGCGACCTGGACCTGAAGGGCCGCTCCGCGGAGCCCAAGCTGCTGGTCAAGTGCATGGGCAACATCGCCGCCGCCCACTTCTCCATCACCCACAAGCTCACCGGCCCCAGCATGACGGTCAGCACCGCCTGCTCCTCCGGCGGGGACGCCATCACCCTGGCCGCCATGTTCCTGCGTACTGGCATGGCTGACGCCATGATGGTCATGGCCGGGGAGGCCGCCGTCTGCCCCACTATGATCCAGAGCCTGAGCAAGATCCAGGCCCTCTCCCCCACCGGGGAGAGCCTACCCTTCGATCAGGCCCGCAACGGTTTTGTGCTGGGCGAGGGCGGCGGCGCCATCCTGCTGGAGCGAGAGAGCACCGCCATGGCCCGGGGCGCCAGGATCCTTGGCGTGCTGCTGGGCTGCGCCAACAACACCGACGCCTTCCACCCCGCCTCCCCCGCCCCCGACGGGGCCGGGGCCGCCGCCTGCATGAGGCTGGCCCTGGCGGACGCGGGCCTGAAGCCGGAGGACATCGGCTACATCAATGCCCACGGCACCGCCACCCCCAAGGGCGACGTGGCCGAGACCCTGGCCATCCACAGCGTGTTCGGCGGTCTGCCCGTGGCGGTGAGCTCCACCAAGGGCGCCACCGGCCACATGCTGGGGGCCGGCGGCCTCACGGAGGTCATCGCCTGCGTGAAGGCCGTGGAGACCGGCTGGCTGCCCGCCAGCGTGGGCCTGACCCATCAGGACCCGGCCTGCGACCTGCGTCTGGTGGGCCCGGACGCCCCGCAGCAGGACATTTCTGCCGCCCTGTCCAACTCCATGGGCTTCGGCGGGCAGAACTCCTGCGTTATCGTGGGCCGCGCCTAACCGAATCGACTTACTCAGGGCCGGCAAGGCTTTTCCCTTGCCGGCCCGCATGTTAACAGGAGATTTCTATGGAATACACTTACGACGCCGCCGGCTTCCGCGCCCATTTCGAGCGCAGCTTCACCTGGATCAGCGGCTATCTGCGCAGCGTGCGCCGCTTCCCCGGCAAGACGGCCATGACCGACCCCATGGCGGGCCGCAGCTGGACCTACCGGGAGCTGAACGAGGACGTGAATCGCTTCGCCAACGCCATGAAGGCCAGCGGCGTGGGTCAGGGGGACCTGGTGCTGTATCAGCTGTACAATTCCCCCCAGTTTGTGCTGTGCTACGTCGCGCCCCAGAAGCTGGGGGCCATCAACAGCCCCGCCAACTTCAACCTGGCCGCCGGGGAGACCGCCCGGCTCATCGACCGGGACCGGCCCAAGGTCTACGTCTATGACTGCGACGTGAAGGACATGGCGTGGAAGGCGCTGGAGCTGTGCGAATACAAGCCCCCTGTGGTGCTGGCGGTGGACTACCGGGCTCAGCGGCCCCCCCTGCCTGAGGGGCACCAGTTCTTTGACGAGTTTCTGGCCCAGGGCGGCACGGAGGAGCCCCCCATGGACTACGAGCCCGACATCTATGCCGAGGTCACCCGCCTGGGCACCTCCGGCACCACCGGCACCCCCAAGGGCGTGCCCCTGAACAGCGTCAACGAGGTCATGTCCGCCCACGACACCATTATGCACTTCCCCCTCACCCCCCGGGACGTGACCATGAACATGACCCCCTGGTTCCACCGGGGCGGGCTCCACTCCGGCGGCATCAACCCCACCTTCTACGCCGGGGCCTCCCTGGTCATCCTGCGGATGTTCACCGCCAAGGCCTGCTTCGACTGCGTGCGGGACTACGGCGTGACCTTCCTCATCGGCGTGCCCTCCGCCCTGGAGAATCTGGCCAAGCGGCAGGAAAAGCACCCCGCCGACCTGTCCGGGCTCCACGGCATCGTCACCATGGGCTCTCCGCTGGAAAAAAGCGACTGCATCCGCTATCAGCGGCTGCTGACCCCCCGCATTTTCAACGGCTACGGCACCACCGAGACCTTCTGGAACAGCTTCCTCCGGCCGGAGGATCTGCCCGCCATGGCCGGCAGCGCCGGCCGGGCCTGCACCGACGATGAGGTGCGGGTGGTGCGGGTCTATGACGACCGCCGGGCGGAGCCCGACGAGACGGTGCCCCAGGACGGCGTCACACCCGGCGAGATCATCATTTACACCGCCGGGAAGTCCGCCCTGTGCTACACCGACAACGAGGAGCAGACCCGGGAGAAGTACTACAGGGGCTGGTTCTACACCAAGGACATGGGCACGTGGAACGAGGACTGCTTCGTGTCCGTCACCGGCCGGCGGGACGACATGATCGTCTGCATGGGCGAGAACATCTACCCCGCCCAGCTGGAGGCGGTGATCTGCACCTGCCCCAAGGTGCGGGACTGCATGGTGGTGGGGGTGCCCGACCCCTCCCGGGGCCAGTGCGTGGCGGCCTACGTCATCGCCGAGGACGAGTCTCTCACCGTGCAGGAGCTCAACCGCTTCTGCGTGGAGAGCGACGACATCTCCGGCTACAAATGCCCGCGGTATTACTGCATTGTAAAGGAACTTCCCTATACAGCCACCGGCAAGAAGCAGCATGTGCTGCTGAAGGCTCAGGCCGCGGCCGACCTGGCCGAGGGCCGGCTGCTGCGGCCGTAAAGGGTAAAAACCTCCCCAGCCTGACGGCTGGGGAGGTTTTTTTGCGGTCAGGACGCCTGCTCGAACTGGCTGTTGTACAGCTCGGCGTAAAAGCCGCCCTGGGCCATGAGGCTGTCGTGGGTGCCGCTCTCGATCACGTCGCCGTCCTTCATGAC
>CAVJBM010000130.1:0-6535 GCA_963647775.1 Anaerovibrio sp. | reverse complement strand
GGGCGATGGCGGTATCCAGCGCCTTCTTCTTATCGGAGGCGGGGGCCGCGCTCTCCACGCTCATCTTTTTCTCTGCCATTACGATCATCCTTCCCGCCGGTCACGCCAGCCGTAAATTATCAATTCTCTATTGTTCATTCTCGATCCCGAGCCGCGCTGCCCTCCACCACGCGCCAGTGGCCGCCGGGGTCCTGGGTGGTGACGATATCGCCGTAGCCCGCCCCGGCCAGGATATACTCCACCGCGGGGGCCTGGTCGTATCCGATCTCAAACACCAGCCGGCCGTCCCGCTCCAGGGCGCGCTTCCACTGGCCGGCGATGGCCCGGTAGAAGTCCAGCCCATCGGCGCCGCCGTCCAGGGCCATCCGGGGCTCGTACTCCCGGACGGAGGGGTCCAGCTCCGCCAGGTCCCCGGTGGGAATGTAGGGCGGGTTGGAGATGATGAGGTCAAAATCCCCCAGCAGCGGCGGGGGCGGCTCCAGGGCGTTCACTCGGGCGGTGCTCACCCGGCCGGCCAGGCCGCAGCGGCGGACGTTCTGGCGGCAGACCCGCAGGGCGTCCTCCGACCACTCGGCCAGCACCACCTGGGCATCCTGCCGCCGGCTGGCGATGGCCAGGCCGATGCAGCCGCTGCCGGCGCACAGGTCCAGCACCCGGACCTCTCCGGGGCGGCTTTTCAGAAATTCCAGGCCCCGGTCCACCACCGTCTCGGTGTCCGCCCGGGGGATGAGCACGTCCCGGCTGATGTCCAGCGTCAGGCCGTAGAACTCCCACTCGCCCAGAATGTAGGCCACCGGCTCCCCCGCCAGGCGGCGGGCCAGCAGCTCCCGGAAGCGGGCGCACACCTGGTCGGAGGCGTAGAGGGGCAGGTCCCGCAGGAGAGCCTCCCGGCTCTTGTCCGCGGCGAAGGCCAGCAGCTCCCGGGCCTCCAGCTGGGCGGCCTCCACCCCCGCCGCGCGCAGGGCCCGGCGGGCGTCCAGGTACAGATTATTATAGGTATCCGCCACGGCCGCTCACCACCGGTCGGCGCCCTGCTCCTCAGGCAGCACCTGAGACAGGGCGGTGATGGCCACCTCGATCATGGAGTCGTCCGGCTCGAAGGTGGTGAAGTTCTGCATCCACATGCCGGGGGCCCGGAGGGCGCGGCACAGGGGCGTGTCGTGGGCGCCCACATAGCGGTTGAACTCGTAGGTCACGCCGCAGATGACGGGCAGCAACACCAGGTGCAGCAGCATCCGCAGGAAGGTGTTCTCGATGTGCAGGGGCGTGAAGATCACGATGGAGAGGAAGATGGACACGATGATGACCACAAACAGGAAGCTGGTGCCGCAGCGGGGATGGTGCCGGGGCTGGATACGGACGTTCTCCACCGTCAGGTCCAGGCCGTTTTCGTAGCAGTAGATGGTCTTGTGCTCCGCGCCGTGATACTGGAACACCCGGTGGATCTCCTTCAGCTTGGAGCAGAGGTATAAGTACAGCAGGAAGATGACCACCTTCAGCGCCCCCTCCAGCACCGCCCGGAACCACAGGGGCATGGTCTTCCAGGCCAGGGCGATCAGCCCCGTCAGGGCCGTGGGCAGCAGGATGAACAGGGCGATGGAGAACAGCACCCCCAGCACCGCGCCGATGGTGACGATGAGGGAGGCGGCCTTTTCCTCGGAAAAGTGCTCGCTGATCCACTTGTCCAGGCCGGTGGGCTCCTCCGCCGGCTGGGAGCCGTCGTCCGACAGCTCCGCCGAGCGCATCAGCGCCTTCACGCCGTTGACCATGGAGCCGCAGAACACGAACACCCCACGGATGAAGGGCAGGGCCTTCCAGCCGGTGCGCTTCTTTACCGGCTCGGTCTCCACGCTGAGCTCGCCGTCCGCCCTGCGGACCACCACACAGCGCTTTTCCGGCCCCTGCATGAGGATGCCCTCGATGAGGGCCTGTCCGCCGCAGGTGGTCTTGAATTTCGTCTCGCAGCCTACGCTGTCTTTCTTTGCCATGGATCGGTCTCCTTTTGAGATGATTCTATCAGATGCGCGGGAAAAAAGCAAGAGAAAAATAGAACTTTTGTTCTAATTATTCCTGCTGCTCCTTTTCGGGCAGCCACACCGTCACCACACAGCCGCCGCCGGGGGCGTTGCCGATGTCCAGCCGGCCGCCGTGGTAGCCCACGATCTCCTCGCACACGGCCAGGCCGATGCCGGAGCCCCGGGCCTTGGAGGAGCCCTTGTAGAACTTGTACTTCACATAAGGCAGCTCGTCCTCGGGGATGCCGGGGCCGTAGTCCCGGATGCGGATGACGATCCAGCCCTCCTGCTCGTCGATGGACACGTCCACCCTGCCGCCGGCGCCGCCGTGCTTGTCCGCGTTGTCCAGCAGGTTGCAGAACACCTGCCGCAGGCGGGCGGGGTCGCCGTCGATGGGGGCGAACTCCTGGGGGCACTCGGTGTAGTTCAGCTCCAGACCCTTGCGGCGGAAGAACTCCCGGTAGGTGTACACCGCGTCCTCCAGCTCGGCCTTGATGTCCAGCGGCTCCACGGAGAGGTTGAAGCGCCCCGTCTCGATGCGGGAGAACTCCAGCAGCTCCTCCACCATGTTGGTCAGCCGCCGGGCCTCGCTCACCACGATGCCCAGGCCCTTGCGGACGTCCTCCGGCTCGGTGACCTCGCCGTTGTAGAGGGTCTCCGCCCAGCCGTTGATGGCGGTGAGGGGGGTGCGCAGCTCGTGGGACACGGAGGAGATGAACTCGTTCTGGGTCTTTTCCGCCCGGTCGATCTTCAGGGACATGTCGTTGATGGCGTCGATGAGCTCGCCCATCTCGTCGTCCGAGCGCTTCTCCATCTGCACGCCGTAGCTGCCGGCGGCAATGCGCCGGGCGGTCTCGGTCACCCGGGAGACCGGGTCCAGGATGCGGCGGATGAAGGAGGAGGAGTACAGCCCCACGCTGAGCAGCAGGATGAGGGCCACGCCCCCCGCCATGGCGGTGAGAATGGTCATCTGCCGGTTGATGAGGCGGATGGAGCTCACCATGCGCACCACCCCCACCACCGCGCCGTTGTACACGATGGGGGCGGAGGCGGCGATGATGGAGTCCTGGGTGGCGGGGTCCCTCCCCTGCCAGGAGTTGGGCTTCTGGCTGGCGATGGCCCGGGACACGTCCTCCGTGCCGGGGTAGCCGCCGGAAATGTCCATCAGGGAGGACATGAGGATGCGGCCATTGGAGTTGAGGAACTGCACCTCGATGATGTTCTTCTCCTGGAACTGGTTGATATACTGCCGGGCGGCATAGCGGTAGCTGCTCTCGGTATAGCTTTGGAACATGCCGGCCACGGTCTGGGTGCGGCTCTCCAGGGAGGCCATCACCGTGGAGGTGTAGTAGCTGTACATAGAGATGGTGAAGATGGCCACCGTCACCGCCAGGATGAAGAAGGCGGCCGCCAGGGTGTTGATGAGCCAGCGGCGGCGGATGACGCCGCTGCGGTGCTTTCTCCGGGCGCTGGCCTGCTCCGGCTCCGGGCTCTGCCCGGACCGCTTCGATCTTCCCGCCATGCCGCCGCCTCCCTTCTCGTTCAGAATTGGAAATTGAGAATTGATAATAATGAACGGCCCTTCATTCTCAATTATCCATTATAAATTATCAATTATTACCCGTTCCACTTGTACCCGAAGCCCCACACGGTGGTGAGGTGGACGGGGCTCTGGGGGTCGTCCTCCAGCTTGACCCGCAGGCGGCGGACGTTCACATCCACGATCTTCAGCTCCCCCGCGTAGCCCCTGCCCCACACGGCCTCCAGGATCTCCTCCCGGGAGAGGGCCCGGCCGGGGTTTTCCATGAACAGCTTCACCACCGCGTACTCCACCTGGGTCAGCTTCAGCCGCCGGCCGTCCTTGTCCAGGGTGCGGTTGCGGGTGTTCAGCAGGAAGGGGGGCTGATAGATCTCCCCGATGTCCATGGGGATCTCGCTGCCCGCCCGGCGGTAGAGGGCGTCCACCCGGGCGGTGAGCTCCGCCGGGGAGAAGGGCTTGGTCACATAGTCGTCCGCGCCGGTCATCAGGCCGGTGACCTTGTCCATCTCCTGGGTGCGGGCGGTGAGCATGATGATGCCGATGCGGGGATTGCCCGCCCGGATGCGGCGGCACACGTCAAAGCCGTCCATCTCCCCGGGGAGCATGATGTCCAGCAGGGCCACCTTCGTGTCCGGGTTCTTTTTGATCTGCTCCAGGGCTTCCTCCCCGGTGCCGGCCTCGATGGTCTCGTACCCCGCCCGCTTCAGATTGATCACCACAAAGCTGCGGATATTGTCCTCATCTTCCAGGACCAGGACCTTTTTCATGGCGTTTCCTCCTTACTCCGACCACGCGGCGGTGATGAGATTGAACTGCCGGATCACAGCGGCGCTGTCCAGTCCGCAGTCCCACACGCTCCCGTCCAGCGAGGCGCAGTAGATGGCCGAGCTCTCCTCCCGCAGGAGGAAGCGGCCGTACATTTCGGCCCGGCTGTGCCGGTTGTCTCCGGTGAGCCGGTAGATGGTCAGGAAGGGCACGGGCTGGGTGCTCTCCTGGTCGGGCCAGTAGTAGAAGATCACGGACCGCTCCCCGCGGACGGCGCGGCTGTCGTCCCGGCCCACGGTGATGTTCCCCAGCCAGCCGCCGGGGATGGAGAAGTACCAGCCGTCGCTGACGGAGTGGTAGGTGGCCCCCACCACGGCGCCCGCGCCGCTGCTGTCAAACTGCCGCCAGTAGATGATGTAATAGCTGGGGTCCGCCGCCGAGTCCAGGCTGGGGGCGGCCACGGGCACGGGGATCTCCTGCACGCCGTCCCGGTTGATGTCGGCGGCGGCCACGGCGGTGTAGAACCGGATGGTGGACTGGCTGACCCCCAGGTCGGGGTCGCGGGTCACGCTGCGCAGAGTCTCCCCCTCCAGGACCAGGATGTCGGTGAGGACGCCCCCCTCGATGGCGCAGGTGACGTACACCCCCGGCTTGCCGTCGGACAGGAGCCCCGCACGGCTGGCGGTGACGCTCTGGATATTGTCCGACAGCAGGGCGTAGCCGGTCATGACCATGCGGCTGTCCCGGTAGCGGTAGTACTCCGCCCGGTTGCTCTCGCCGTCGGCGCTGTGCTGCTGGAACACCACGATCTCCTTGCTGCCGTCGCTGTCCAGGTCGGCCACCAGATAGCCCTCGTTATAGCCGGTGCTCATCAGCTCGCTGACGCCGCCGGGGGCGATCTCATAGGCGGAGAGATTGTGGACCTTGGCCCCCAGCTGCCAGCTGACCACCATCTCGCTGACGCCGTCGCCGTTCAGGTCCTCATAGGCCACGGAATTGATGGTCAGGCCGCTGCCCTGGATGGTGTGGGCCAGGCGGTACTCGCCGCCGCTGACACTGCGGCGGAACAGGCAGATCTGCAGGGGCTTCTCCTCCGAGGCCACCCGGAGGAACACCGCCGCCATCTCCTGAAAGCCGTCGCCGTCGATGTCCAGCAGCTGGACGGTGGAGGTGTTGCTGCCGTAGGAGATGGTGGAGTACTCCGCCCCCAGCTGGTCCATGACGGACTGGATCTGCTTCTGCAGCTGGGAGTATTCCTCCGGCAGGGCGGGCAGGGCGTAGAGATCGTCCACGGATTTCAGGGTGCGGCAGCCGACCAGGCACGCCGTCAGCGCCGCCGCCAGCAGACCCAGCAGCAGGGTCCGGATCATTCGCTTCATCTGTCCGCCTCCTCTCCCCTGCCGCGGCAGGGCATACTTCATCATTCGCATTGTACCACAAAGCGGCGGCCGTGACTACGGCTTTTTTCGCAAATCGGAATTTTCTTTTTCCCGGAATTGAAAATTCCCACTTTACAAACGGGGAAAACCCTGCTATACTGACGTTTGTTCCGATGCGCCCGTAGTTCAATTGGATAGAGCGTCAGATTCCGGTTCTGAATGTTGGGGGTTCGAGTCCCTTCGGGCGTACCAAGCAAAAAACCGCTGAATCGCTTGCAGTGCAGGCGGTCCAGCGGTTTTTCCATGCCATCCGCGCTCTCCATTTTTTCCAGTTAAACGGCGGTTTTTGGCGGGTTGTGGCGGGTTTGCTGTTGCACGAGTGATGCACGAAAACCCGCATAGTGGTGCGGAAAATCATTCAAAGCTGTTGCAATTTATTCATGACGTTGTTGTACACCCGGGCATTGACCACTTGAAGCGTGTCCATGAGCTCGTCCATGACAGCCCACGCCCTGCTCTGGTCTTTGCCAAAGACTGCACGGAGAAAGTCGCTGTCGCCGTACTCGACAGCAGCGGGGGCCGGAGCGAAGGAATACGCCACTGGCTCCGGGGCGCTGACGGGCTCCGGCTTATTGTGGTTCTGGATGATGTAGAGGGCGGCCAGCTTTTGATAATTCGGCCAGCTGGATTCCTCCGTCTCAAGCCGGGATATCCACAGCTTGAGTTCTTGCTCGTCTACCACGGGGACGCACCCCCTTAGCCCTCCATCATACTGGCGGCCCGGCGCAGAGCGTCCTTGACGCGCTCGTCGTCGGTCTCGCCCATCATGCGGTCAA
>CAVJBM010000129.1:0-2405 GCA_963647775.1 Anaerovibrio sp. | reverse complement strand
AGCCAGTTCGAGCTGTCCACCGCCATCGCCATGCTGTGCTTTCTGGCGGAGGGCTGCGACATCGTGGTACTGGAGGTGGGCCTGGGCGGCGCGCTGGACTCCACCAACGCCATCGACGCGCCGGAGGCGGCGGTCATCACCAATCTGGGCCTGGAGCACACGGAGTATCTGGGCAGCACCATCGAGGAGATCGCCGCCGCCAAGGCCGGGATCATCAAGCCGGGGTGCGCCTGCGTATGCTACCGGAGCGAAGAGGCCGCCGTGGCGGTCATCAGGGACATCTGCGAGAAGCAGGGCGTGCCCTTCTATCCCTCGGACTGCCGGCGGCTCTCTCCCCTGTCCCGCAGTCTGGACGGGCAGCGCTTCCTGTGGGACGGCAAGCCCTACACCATCCCCCTGCTGGGCGGACATCAGCTTTACAACGCCGCCGCAGCCCTTACCGCCCTGCTGGCCCTGCGGGAGCGGGGCTGGGACATCCCGGAGGAGGCCGTTCAGGCAGGGCTCTCCTCCGTCCGGTGGCCCGCCCGGTTCGAGGTGCTCGCCCGGGAGCCGGTGTTCATTCTGGACGGCGGGCACAACCCGCAGTGCGCCCAGGCCCTGGCCGGCTGCCTGGCGGACTATCTCCCCGGGGAAAAGGTGAACATCGTCATGGGGGTGCTGGCGGACAAGGACTACGCCGCCATTCTGGACACCATCACGCCCTTTGCCGCGTCCTTCCTGTGCCTGACGCCGGACAGCCCCCGGGCACTCCCCGCCCAACAGCTGGCGGAGGAACTGCGCCGCCGGGGCTTTGAGGCCGAGGCCTTTGCCGACACCGGCGATGCCCTCAAGCGGGCGCTGGAGCTGGGCCGCCCCACGGTGGCCTTCGGGTCCCTCTACATGGCCGGGGCCATCCGGGAGACCTTTATCCCCATGTACCGCAAATGGCTGCGGAAGCAGAAGATCAGGGCCAGGGATTCCCTCTCCGCGGAGGAGCGGGAGAAGCTGTCCGCCCGGCTGGTGGAGAATCTGATCGCCACGCCGGAATTCCAGGCCGCCAAGACCGTTCTCATCTACCGGGCCACCCGGGGAGAGGTGCGGCTGGAGACGCTGGAGGCCGCGCCGGAGGCCCGGGGCAAGACCCTGGCCTTCCCCCTGTGCGTCAGCGACACGGAGATGATCGCTCTGGTCCCCCGCGGGGAGGACGCCTGGGCGGACGGCTACTGCGGCATCCGGGAGCCCGTCCGGGAGCGGTCCGACCTCATCCCGCCGGAGGACATCGACCTGGTGGTGTGCCCCTGCACCGCCTTCGATGAGAAGTGCAACCGGATGGGCATGGGGGCCGGGTTCTACGACCGGTATCTGGAGAAGTGCGTCAACGCAAAAGTCGTCTCCGTGGCCTTCGAGTGCCAGAAGGCCGTCCGCATCCCCACCGCCCCATGGGATAAAGCCATGGGCCTCACCGTCACCGAGCGGCAGGTCTACCGCCCGGCCCGTGACATATGAGCAAGATCAACATTTATATAAGGAGGAAATTGTTATGAGACTTGAAAACAAATCCATCGTCCTGACCGGCGCTTCTTCCGGCATGGGCCGCGACATGGTCCGCCTGTTCGTCCGCGAGGGCGCCAGCGTGGTGGCCGTGGCCCGCCGCGAGGAGCGGCTGAAGGAACTGGCCGAGGAGCTGAAGGACGCCCCCGGCAAGATCGAGATCTACGTAGGCGACGTGTCCAAGCGCGAGGTGAACGAGGGCATGATCGACTTCGCCGTGGAGAAGTTCGGCAAGCTGGACGTGCTGGTGAACAACGCCGGCGTGATGGACGGCATGGAGCCCATCGGCGCCGTGGAGGACGAGCGCTATGAGCAGATCATGAAGGTCAACGTCTACGGCCCCATGTGCGCCATGCGCAAGGCGGTCAATGTCTTCCTGGAGCAGGGCAACGGCGGCTCCATCATCAACGTGGCCTCCGTGGGCGCCCGCAAAAGCATCGCCGGCGCCATCTACTGCATGTCCAAGGCCGCCGTGGCCACTCTGGCCCAGAACACCGCGTTCATGTACGCGGACAAGAACATCCGCTGCAACGTCATCGCCCCCGGCGCCATCCAGACCGAGATCAGCAGCAGCATCGGCAAGCCGAACATGGACGGCTATGCCCGCAACCGTCTGCTGCTGGGCGCCAACCCCCGCCTGGGCGAGGGCATGGACGTGGCCCGCGCCGCGCTGTTCTTTGCCAGCGACGATTCCGCCTATGTCAACGGCGTGTTCATGCAGGTGGACGCCGGCTGGATGGCCGGCTAATCGCCCCAAATCGATCCCGGAAAGCGGAGTGAGTGTATGGATCAGACGGCCATTGAGAAATTCGCGCGATTCTATCAGATCGAGGCTCCGCAGGATCAGGTGGACAGCGAGGTCCGGCGGATGACCA
>CAVJBM010000128.1:0-7858 GCA_963647775.1 Anaerovibrio sp. | reverse complement strand
CTTCCGTACGTATGCCGCTTGGGCGGGCGCCCCGCGCTTTCCCCGTTGCCAGGGCGGGCCGGGCGTGCTAAAATGACAGGGTAAGCAAAGATCTCCGGCCCGGACGCCGGAGGGAACGGGGGCAGTGCCATGGATGTACAGCGGCTCTATTATTTTCTCACGGTTGCCGAATTGGGCAACATCACCCAGGCGGCGGACAAGCTGCACGTGACCCAGCCCGCCCTGAGCAAGACCATCAAGCGCCTGGAGGACGAGCTGGGCACCCCGCTGTTCGAGCGGCACGGCAACCGCATCACCCTCAACGAGTGCGGCCGGGTCTTCCGGAACTACGCCGAGCGCTCCCTCCAGGCAGAGGAGATCATCCGGCGGCGGCTGAAGGTCATCCAGGAAAAGCGGCGGGACTCCGTCCTGCTGGGCTACACCTTCCCGCCGGGGGAGCCGGTGTGGCTCCACGAGGGGATCCGCCAGTTCGTCATGGAAAACCCCGACGTCACCCTGTGCAGCACCCAGCTGGACACCACCATGGTCAGCGAGAACCTGCGCAGCGGGCGGGTCAGCCTGGCCGTGTCCGCCAAGCCGTTTCCGTCCCCCGACATCGTGTGGCACGAGACCTGCGCCGACCCCCTGGGCATCCTGATGCCCACCACCCATCCCCTGGCCCGCAGGGAGAAGGTCTGGCTGCGGGACCTCAAAGGGGAGCGCATTTTCTGCCCCGACCGGACCACGGAGATGGGCGCGCTGCTGCGGGAGCACTGCCGCCGGGTGGGCTTCGAGCCCGATGTGGTCTACGAAGGGCCCCACACCAACATCATGAATGAAAACGCATGGAACGGCCACGGCGTCATCTTCATGTCCGGCCCCTTCTACACGGTGGAGCGGCATAACCTGGACAATACCTACATCAAGCCCCGGATGATCTACCGCAAGCTGTGGGACAGCTTCTGCGTGCGCCCCTCCGGCATCGCCATGCTGCGGGACGCCGAGCTCTCCCCGCCCACCCAGCTGCTGCTGAACATGCTCTGGCGGCACGCCTCCCAGCACAAACAATACCTGGATTTCATCGAGGACGGCCCCGTCAGGGAGCAGGACACCTGACCGGGCCGAAGGACCGGACCGCCGGATCGGCGGTCCGGTCCTTTTTTGCCCTTCCGAGGAAGCATAACCGATATGGCATGCTTCCGCAATCAATTATTCATGCATTTTTCCGAAGAAAATGCCTTTGTGATTTCGTAAACTATGCGGAATATACAAGGGTGCTCTCATCCTGTATACTGTCAGTATATCGCGGCGCCGTGCTCCGCAGAAAAAGAAGGAGGATCACCCATGAAAAAGTTCATCGCGCTCATCCTGACCCTGGTCCTGGCCCTGTCCCTGTTCGGCTGTTCCGGCGGCAATCAGCCCAGCCAGACCGGCACCCCTTCCACCGGCACCCCCTCCAGCAGCGACCCCGCCCAGTCCGGCGACGACTGGTACAAGACGCCGGAGTTCACCCTGGTGTTCTCCACCGGCGACGCCGAGACCAACATCATGTGCACCATCTGGAAGGCGTGGGCCGAAAAGGTGAAGGAAGTCACCAAGGGCCGCGTTGAGATTGAGATCCACTACAACGGCGAGCTGGTGGCCACCCCCATGGCCCTCACCGCCCTCCAGCAGAACACCGTGGACGTGGCCTTCGTGATCCAGGGCACGGACCCCTCCCTCAAGATGGACCCCCTGAACGAGATCGTCAGCAGCTTCAGCCGCGTGCAGCGCCCCTCCGCCGTGTACACCGGCCTGCTGGCCGACCCCGCCTTCGCCAAGCAGTACGAGCAGTATAAGGTCATCGCCCTGGTCAGCCAGTGGAACGGCGTGCTGGCCACCTCCAAGAAGGAGATCCGCACCCCCGCCGACGTGAAGGGCCTGAACATCGCCGTGTGCTCCGGCCTGGCGGCCAACGTAGTCTCCGCCATGGGCGGCAACCCCGTGTTCTGCGAGCCCAACAGCGAGTACACCTCCCTGGAGAAGGGCGTGGTGGACGGCGCCTGGTATCTGCCCTGGGACTCCATGCTGGCCCAGAGCTGGGCGGAGCAGCTGAAGTACGCCGTCATGATGCCCAACCACAACAGCACCAACGGCATCCTCATGAGCCTGGCCACCTGGAACAGCCTCCCCGCCGAGGTGCAGGAGCAGATCGACAGCCTGCAGGACTGGCTGGTGGAGTACTTTGACAAGACCTTCGTGGAGCGCTCCATCGAGTGCATGGAGATCTGCGAGAAGGACTACGGCATAACCCTCACCTGGCTGACCGACGAGGAGAAGGCCGCCTTCCAGGAGTATAAGGACGCCGCCGTGGCCGCCTACACCACCGAGGTGGGCGCCGAGAACATGATGAAGCTGTACGCCGAGCTGTGCGAGAAGTATTCCGCCGACGAGTACCGCTTCGTGGACTTCGACTGGACCGGCCCCGTCTGGTAATTCACCGCACACTTTTAGGGAGGTAATTTATGTCTGACTCTGCTTTCACCGGCGCCGAAACGCCCCGCTGCGCCCAGCGGCTGGACAAGATCGCCGGCGGCATGGACTTCGCCAGGCGTCTGGCCTACTACCTGAACTTCGTGGCCCTTGCCGTGCTGTTCCTGATGGTCCTGTGCACCTTCCTGGACGTCTTTATGCGCTACGTGGTGAAGAACGCCATCGTGGGCATGAAGGAGTACACCGAGGTCATGCTCTTCGCCCTGGTGGGCATGTGCGTGGCCCACACCTTCTCCGAGGGAAAGCACATCACCGTCACCCTGGTGCTGGACATGCTGAAGCCCAAGGCCCACGCGGTCATGGGCATCATCTCCACCCTGATCACCACGGTGTTCCTGGGCTTCCTGACTTACAGCTCCATTGACCTGTCCATCCTGTACATCCAGCAGCACAAGGCCCACGGGGCCATCATGCAGATCCCCATGTGGCCCATGATGATCCTGGTGACCATCGGCTTCCTGCTCAGTCTCATCCTGTCCCTGCGCTCCATCTTTGTAGCCCTGGCCAACGCCTCCCGGGCCCGGGTGCCCGCGTATGCCGCCGTGCTGGCGCTGCTGGTGGGCGCCGCCGTGCTGGTGGTGCTGGGCCTGACCATGACCAAGGTGCTGGTGTTCAGCAAGGGCTTCCTGTGCCTGGCGGCGGTGATCGTCATGTTCCTGCTGATGTTCAGCGGCGTGCCCATCGGCTACACCCTGTGGATCATCGGCACGGTGCTCATCGGCAACATGCGGGGCTTCTCCGCGGCCATGGCCCAGCTGGCCACCCTGAACCTCCAGACGACCACCGACTACTCCTGGTCCGTGGTGGCCTTCTTCCTGCTGATGGGCTTCCTGGCCTTCCACGCCCGCTTCGGCGAGGATATCTTCCGCTGCATCCAGATGTTCCTCTCCCGGGTCAGCGGCGGCCTGTGCGTGGTGACCATCGCGGCCTCCGCCTGTCTGGCCGCCGTGGTGGGCGACAACAACGCGGTGGTCAGCACCATGTCCTCCATCGCCTATCCGGAGATGAAGTGCCTGAAGTACAACGACCGGCTGGCCATGGGCACCCTGGCCGCCGGCTCCTGCCTGGGCCCCCTGATCCCGCCCAGCACCGGCTTCATCACCTACTCCCTGCTCACCATGGTCAGCCTGGGCAAGCTGTTTGCCTCCGGCATCATCCCCGGCATCATGCTGGCCCTGGCCTTCATCATCACCATTATCATCATCTGCAAGCGCCACCCGGAGTACGGCCCCAAGGGCGAAAAGCACACCATGCAGGAGAAGCTGCGCAGCCTGCCCGGCGCGCTGCCCATCCTGATCCTGTTCGTGTTCGTCATCGGCGGCACCATGGCGGGCATCTTCACCGCCACCGAGGCCGGCGCCATGGGCTGCGTGGGCGCCATGATCATCGCCGCGGTCATGGGCCGGTTCAAGTTCAAGACCATCCTGGGCGCCTTTGACAGCAGCGGCAGCATGATCGGCATGATCTTCACCGTCATCGTGGGCGCGAAGGTCTTTTCCTCCGGTCTCAGCTGGTGCAACCTGTCCTCCATCGTCAGCGGCTTCTTCAGCAGCCTGAACTGGAGCCCCAAGCTCACCGTGGCCTTCATCCTGCTGTGCTTCTTCATCGCCGGCTTCTTCATCGACCTGCTGCCCCTGATGTTCGTGGGCATCCCCATCGTGTTCTCCGTCATCTCCGCCCTGGGCATCGACGGGGTGTGGTTCGGCTGCCTGCTGGTGATGGTGTGCAACACCGGCGTCATCACCCCGCCCTTCGCCACGGTGCTCTTCGTCATGAAGGGCCTGATGCCCGAGGTGCCCATGAAGGACATCTTCAAGGGCGTCATCCCCTTCGTCATCGCCACGGTGATCGTGGTGCTCATCCTGTTCTTCATTCCCGACCTGGTCCTGCTCATCCCCAACGGCATCGCCGCAAAATAGTCCCCGCCCGCAATTTCTGACTGAAAGGTGAATCTGATTATGCCTGATATCGCTTATCCCAACATGTACCGCCCCCTCAAGGTGGGCAACGTGCTGCTGCGCAGCCGCTTCTACGCCTCCCAGAGCAAGCCCCACTCCGTCCAGGGCCCCGAGACCTGGCCCGCCGAGGGCTTTGTCCGCCACTACCTGAACAAGGCCAAGAACGGCGCCGCCTACGTCACCATGAGCGGCGGCATGGCCCTGGGCGCTCCCATCCGCACCAGGGGCTATAACCCCCGCACCATGCTGGGCCACTTCCCCGGCATCGACGTGGAGGACAGCACCGTGCAGAACTACCTCTGTCAGCTGGCGGACGCCCTGCACTTCCACGACTCCAAGGCCTGCATGATGGTGGGCCGCAACGGCCTGGACTACATGGGCAACGTGGACGCCTCCGACGGCATCGACCCCTTCGTGGTGCTGGGCGACGGCGGCGGCGCCGGCTTCGTCAACGAGCCGGGCCGGGCGGTCACCCCGGA
Organism: Anaerovibrio sp.; assembly: GCA_963647775.1. GTDB lineage: Bacteria > Bacillota > Clostridia > Oscillospirales > Oscillospiraceae > Enterenecus. Next base: position 2,910 of record CAVJBM010000128.1, on the reverse strand, counting down.
GGAGATGGAGGCCATCGCCGACCAGGTGGCCCTGGAGTGCGTCATCCTGCAGGACTGCGGCTTTGACATGATCTACATGCACTCCGCCTACCGGCTGATGCTCACCGGCCGCCTGCTGTCCAAGCGCACCAACTTCCGCACCGACGAGTTCGGCGGCTCCCTGGAGAACCGGGCCCGCTTCCTCTTCATGGTGTGCGACCGCATCAAGCAGCGCTGCGGCAAGGACTTCCCCATCGAGGTGTCCTTCACAGCCCTGGACACCGAGGACCCCGACCCCGCCAAGCACTGGACCCTGGAGGACACCCGGCAGTTCGTGGAGCTGGCCAAGGGCCACATCGACATTCTCCAGATCCGGCCCCACAGCGTGGAGTACGTCCACAACATGGGCTTCGAGCCGCCCCTGCCCACCGCCGAGGCCGCCAAGGCGGCTCATGAGGCCGCCAAGGGCGAGATCCTCATCTCCTCCGTGTCCGGCTACTGCCACCCCGACCTGGCCGAAGCCGCACTCGACCCCGAGCACGGCTATCTGGACCTGGTGGGCATGACCCGCGCCTTCATCACCAACCCCGAGTGGGGCAGGCTGTGCAAGGAAGGCCGCGGCGAGGACATCGTCCCCTGCGTCAAGTGCAACAAGTGCCACCGCAACAGCTACGCCGCCCCCCATCTGGGCGTCTGCTCCGTCAACCCCCTGTACGGCCGGGAGCACCGCATCGACTACCTGAAGAACCCCGTCACCGAGGCGAAGAACCTGGCCATCGTGGGCGGCGGCCCCGCCGGTATGCGCGCTGCCCTCTTTGCGGCGGAGAACGGCCACCGGGTCACCCTGTTCGAAAAGACCGACCGGCTGGGCGGCCTGCTGAACATCAACGAGTTCTGCTCCTTCAAGTGGCCGGTGTGGAACTACACCAAGTGGCTGGTGGAGCAGGTGAACAAGAACCCCCGCATCGACGTGCGCCTGAATACCGAGGCCACCCGGGACACCCTGCGCCTGGGCAACTATGACGAGGTGCTGGCCGCCATCGGCGCCGACCTGGTGAAGCCCTCCATCCCCGGCATCGACCGGGCCAACGTGATGCACGCCGCCGACGTCTACGGGCACGAGGACAAGGTGGGCAAGAACGTGGTCATCATCGGCGGCGGCGACATCGGCGTCGAGACCGGCTTCCACCTGGCCTACCGGGGCTGCAACGTGTTCGTCATCGAGATGCGGGAGGCCCTGATGATGGACGCCACCCCCATCCACTACGTGGCCCGCTACGTGGACGAGTGGAACAAGCTGGAGAACTTTAACTTCGCCTGCTCCGCCGCCTGCACCGAGATCGGCGACGGTGCCGTGACCTACACCGACAAGGACGGCGAGCATCAGGTCCAGGCCGACACCGTGATCTACTGCGTGGGTATGCGCGCCAAGGAGTCCCAGGCACTGGACCTCTATTGGCCCGGCCGGGAGATCCACCTCATCGGCGACTGCCGCAGGCCCGGCAGCATCCAGACCTGCAACCACGACGCTTACGATGCCGTGAACTCCCTCTGAACAGACCTGACCGCATAAAGCGGCGGGGGACAGCCTGTGCTGTCCCCCGCCGCTTTCTCTGTTCAGAATTTGATGGCCGTGTCCTTCACGAAGTTCTGCGCGCCGTAGAGCACCAGCACGTCGGTGATGCCGTGCTCCCGGGCGTACTCCGTCACGTCCCCCCGGAAGAACCGCAGGTCGATGACGTGGACCTCGGCGTAGTCCTCCACGGGGAACTGGGCAAAGGTGTTGCCGTAGGAGTCCTTGATGAGCAGGAGCCTGCCGCCCTCCCCGCTGCCCTCGATCACCGTCTGGGCCTGATTGGAGTTGAGGAACACGGCGTACTGGTCGCTGCCGTCCAGATACTTGCGCTCGTAGATGCTGTCCGTCTCGTACTGGCCGTCGTTGTAGGACACATGGCGGGCGGCGTGCCTGTACCAGGCGGTGATGGGCTCCGCCGGGACGGAGGGCAGGGGCACCTTGTTCCAGGTGGTGCCCCGGAAGTCGCCGCAGAGGACCTCCTTGGTCCACTCCTCTGCCGCGGGCTCCACGCCCCGCCAGGCGCAGTAGGCGTAGTAGGCCCCCAGGCTGGTCCAGTGGTGGTCGGTGCGGTAGTAGATGTTCTCGCCGCTGTGGGCCGCGAGGGCGGACCACACACCCACCGTGTCCACCCCCGCGTCGGTCAGCACTTGAAAAATGGCGGCGTAGTCCGCCGCGGGAGCGTAGGCTGGGAGTTTGTCCGCCAGCACTTGCGCTGCCACAGGAACGAGAAGCGTATTCATGGCAATGCCCTCTGCCGCCAGCTTACTTTGCAGTTCCGCCAGCGCTTCTGCGTTGGCCGTGAGCTGCTTTTTGCTGTAAGCGGTAAACTTGTCCATCAGGTAGTTGTCCTTGCAAATGTAAACGCCGCCGCTCTCCCGCTTGCCGACCGCCAGTTCCAGATAGGTCTTCATCGTGACCCAACCATCCCGCAGCGGGACCTGATCGGTGAGATACTTTTCCAGTTCATCGCCGAACTTGCCGGAAATAAAGTCCGCCGCAGTGAGCTTCGGTTTCTGCGCTAACGTGCGCTTCTCCCGCTCCGAGTAATACCGGTCCGGCATCACCAGCCCCGCCAGCGCGGACACCGCCAGCAGCAGGGAGAAAAACGAGGTTATGATCTTGTTTCGCATCTTCTCACCTCAGAACCGGAAGTACAAAAAAGGGTTATAGCTGCCGCTGACCAGATAGGCCATGGACATGGTCAGTACGCACAGCAGGCCCCCGCAGTCGGCAAGCGTCAGCGCCCGCTGCCCCAGCCGCGCGTTCAGCGTTTCATAGAAACGTTTTCCCAGCGGTGTGGCCGCCAGGGTGCAGAGAGCCAGCATGACCCCGTAGGTCAGCAGGAGGTACAGGCT
>CAVJBM010000127.1:0-4795 GCA_963647775.1 Anaerovibrio sp. | reverse complement strand
TTGGCCGCTCAAAAGCGGGCCCCAGCGGAGCGTCCCGGCCCCGCAGGGCCGGAATCTCCCCAGTTTGTCATCCTGAGCGCAGCGAAGGATCTTTTCGTAAAGATTCTTCGGTGCTTCGCACCTCAGAATGACAGGGGGCGGAGCGCCCCCGCCCGCAGGCGGGCCGCGGGGCAGGCCCCGGCTCCGCCTTTTTGCCGAAAGCGCCGCCCCGGCGGCGGCCATTTCCCGGCGAAAATGCCGCTTGACGGCGGGCCCTCCGGTGACTATAATCACTATCTCAAAGCGGGCGCGGCCCGCGATCTTATCAGATAGAGGTTACTGCTTATGGAGCGGCGCTTTTCTCTCCGGGACCTGTTCAGGCCCATCGACCTGACCCAGGGCCCCTGCTGGAGGACCATCCTGGCCTTCTCCCTGCCCATCATCATCTCCTACCTGCTGCAGCAGGTGTATTCCATCAGCGACGCGGCCATCGTGGGCCAGACCCTCACCGCCAGCGAGGTGGCCGGCGTCAACGACACCACGCCCCTGGTGTTCATCTTCCTCCAGTTCGCCTTCGGCGTCAGCGCGGGCTTCTGCGTGGTGACGGCGTGCAGCGTGGGCGCCCGCAAGCAGGCGGGGGTCCGCCGCTCCCTGGCCACCCAGATCGTCCTGTCCGCGGTGCTGACGGTGCTGCTCACCGCCGCGGCCCTCCTGCTGCTCAAGCCCATGCTGGCCTGGATCAACGTCACCCCAGACAGCCCGGAGGTCTACCTCGCGGCCTACACCTACTGCGCCCTCATCTTCGCCGGCATCGGCACCCAGCTGTTCTACAACTTCATCTGCTCCTTCCTCCGCTCCCTGGGGGATTCGGTGACGCCGCTGCTGTTCCTGCTGTTCTCCACGGTGCTCAACGTGGGGCTGGACCTGCTGTTCATCGTGGTGTTCCGCTGGGGGGTGGCCGGGGCGGCCATCGCCACCGTCACCGCCCAGCTGCTGAGCACCATCGGCTGCTTTATCTACGCGTTCGCCAAGTACCCGGAGCTGCGCCTGCACCGGGAGGACTGGCGCATCACCGGCCATGACATCCGCCGCCACGTGGTGCAGGGGGTGCCGCTGGGGCTTCAGTTCTCCGTGCTGGCCATCGGCATCATCGTGATGCAGAGCGTCATCGTCAAGTTCGACATGCTGGACGGCGTCATGGTGTCCAACGCGGCGCAGAACGGCTTCGGGGCCGCCAACAAGCTGAACAATCTGCTCATGACCCCCCTCAACGGCCTGGGGGCGGCCATGACCAGCTTCACCGCCCAGAATCTGGGGGCAGGGGACGGCCCCCGCATCCGCAAAGGCACTCTCCAGGGGATGCTCCTTATGGCCATCATGGCCGGGGCGTCCATCGGCATCGGCCTGCTGCTGACGCTGAACGGGGCCTATCTCCGGCTGTTCCTCTCCGCCGACAAGATCACCGCGGAGACCGTCCGCTTCGGCAACACCTATCTCTATGTGGACCTGGCCATGTACCTGTTCCTGGGGGGCATTTTCGTGTGGCGCAACTGCGTGCAGGGCATCCGCAAGCCCCAGTTCGTGCTGGGGGCGGGGGCCGCGGAGCTGGTGGCCCGGGTGGCGGTGTGCCTGCTGCTGCCGGCGGCCCTGGCCGGGGGCGAGGTGAGCGCCGCCGCCCCCGACGCCGCCCTGCTGGCCCTCTGCTTTGCCGATCCCATGGCCTGGATCGCCGCCGACATCGTGCTCATCGTGCCGGTGCTCCGCAATATCTTCAAAAACGACTACCGCTACCTCCGCCAGGCCGAGCTGTGAGGGGAAAAACAGAACACAAAAAAGGGGATCGCCCCGGGAAGCGTGTGCCTCCCGGGGCGATCCCCTCAGGATGAAGAAAAGCAGGAAACGTGACAGGTCCGGCCGTCCCCTCCGGCCGCAGCTTCCCGGAGGATGGCGTTACACCCAGCCCTTCTCGAAGTAGGCCGCGCTGAGGAGGGTGTAGAATTCCGCGCGGGTCATGACGTCGTTGGGGCGGAAGTTGCCGTCGGCATCCGCGGAGATGAACCGCCGGGCGCTGACCCGGACGCTGGCCAGGTAGTATTCGGAGTCCTTCGGGATGTCGTTGAACTCCGTGCCGCCGAAGGTGTAGGTCAGGCCCAGGGCCTGGTCGATCAGCTTGACGACCTCGCCCCGGAGGATGGCCGCGTCGGGGCCGAAGGCGGCGTTGACGGCCACCTGGGTCTCGGACAGCTTGTTGATGATGTCCACGGCCTCCTGATAGGTCAGGGAGCCGTCGGGGTCAAAGGCATTGCCGCCGGCCAGGGTGAGGACGCCGGCGTTATAGGCGTTCAGCGCCGCGTGATAGAACGGGTCGTTCTTGGTGATGTCGGAGAAGGGATTCTCCTGCTCGTCCACGGAGACATGCACCACCACTTCGGCATAGCGGGTCATGGGCTTTTCGGCCCTGTCCTGCACCTCCAGGACGAGGGTGATGTAGTCGCCGTTTTCCGCGTCGGTGGGAACGGTGAACTTGGTCACGGCCTCGTTCTCGTTCCAGACCCGCAGGCCGGTGTACGCGCCGTAGTACTCGCTGGCCTCGCTGTACACCCACCACTTGATGCTCAGCTCGTCCCCGTCGGGGTCGGACACGATGCCCTCAAGGTCCACGGTCTGGCCGGGCTCGGCATAGAGGTCCAGGGCTTTGGCGCTGACCACGGGGGCGTGGTTGGCGTTCTCGTAAGTGTTGACGGTCCACTCCGCCCGGGCGGCCCAGTCCTGGAGCATGTCCTCCATGAAGCGCACACAGCTGTAGCTGCTGTCCATGCGGCCGGTGTAGGGGTTGTACTCCTTGTAGTCGCCGCGGCGGTTCTGGACCTCGCCGTCGATGGTCAGGCGGCCGCCCCAGGTGCCCAGGTTGCCGTTCTCAAGGCCACGCAGACCGGTGGGGATCAGCCAGACAAAGCCCGGGGTGTCGGTGAAGGCCAGCCAGTCGTACTGCTCGAAATCATAGCGGGGGAAGCCGGTGAGGCCCACGTCGGTGCCCCAGTCGATGTAGGTCACCCAGCCGTACTGGTAGACGTCGGGCTCGCCGATCAGGGTCTGGCCGTCGCCCATCAGATAGATGTGGCCCATCAGCTTGCCGTGGCCGAACTTGAGGTTCTTGGTGAGCCAGTCGGCCTTGAAGTAGTCCAGCAGCTGGACGGGGCCCTCGTAAGTGCGGAAGTAGCCCAGCATGGGGCCGTTGGTGCCCGCCACGCGGATGCCGGGGTAGAGGTCCTCGATGCCGTTGTCCGCCCAGCTGTTGTCCTGGCCGGCGCCGCGGATGACCACCTTGTCCACGACCTTCTTCCGGATCTGGGCCCACTGGTCGGTGTTCCGGTACTCCTCCGCGATGGACAGGAGGGCCCGCACCACGGTGTTGACCCCGCCGAACTGCACCAGGTAGAGGGTGCGCATGTCGTCGTCCAGGATGGCGGCCTTGATGAGGTCGGAGCCCTCGGTGTCAAAGCGGACGTCCCCCTCGAACTCGATGTTGCCGATGCGGATCACGTCCAGCAGCTCCTCGGGGGAGGGGTAGTTGGGATCGTTCTGGATGAGGTACTCATAGTCGGTGCGGTAGTCGTCGTCGATCACGTCGTGGATCCAGTCCAGGTCCATGGGGCGGAACTCGGTGAGGGTGAGGGGATCGACGTTGAAGGTGGTCTCCGACTCGCACTTGACGTGGGTGTTGACCTGACCCTGGGTGGTGCCCTTGCCGTCGCCGTTGAAGTGGACGAAGGAGGAGGAGTAGACCAGGCCGTCGATGTCGAACTCGTTGGCGTACAGCAGCATGACCAGAAGGCTGTTGAAGTCGTCCACCTCCGCGTCGGTGGTGACGATCACGCGGGTCTGCTGATCCTTATCGATCTTTTCGGTGGCGGAGGTGGTGACGGAGGGGGCGTAGCCCTCGGAGACCAGGGACTTCTGCACGAAGTCCTTCAGGTCCTCCTTGGGGTCGTCCTGGCTGCCGGAGCCAATGGGGGCCCAGGCGATGTCGCTGGCCTGGGCGGCATCCCAGATGGTCTGGGCGTCGCCGCCGAAGAAGCCGGACTTGTCGTAGGTCACGGTGACCACGCCGTTTTCCACCGTGCCCTTGATCTCCTGCACGGCGCCGAAGCTCTCAAAGGTGAAGCAGAAATTGCTGTGGCTGTCGTTGGTCTGGGCCGTGACGGCGACATTGCCGAAGGAAAGGGCAGCCTGGAACACCTTCTCCAGGGTGTAGCCGTCGTCAGCCGGAGCGGGGGTGTCGGGCGTGTCGGGGACGTCCGGCGTGTCGGGGGTGTCCGGGGTGTCGGTGCCGCCGGGGATGGTCAGTTCCTGCCCCACGTAGATGCGGTTGGGATCGGAGATCGTGTCACGGTTCGCCTCGTAGATCTCCTTCCAGCGCCTGGAGTCGCCCAGCTGGGACTGGGCGATTTTGGAAAGGTTGTCGCCCTTCCGCACGGTGTAGGTGGCCGCGCCGGCCGCGGCGGCCAGGCTGAATGCCATGACCAGGGCCAGCAGCAGCGCCAACAGCTTTCTCTTCATTGGATCAGTCCTCTCTTGATTCTTGAATTGTGCACAACTCGCAGTGTGCAGCTGTAGTGTAGCATAGACATTATGACAGGACCGCAACAACACCGTGACAACACCGTGACACGTCATTTTAGACAGAAAATTTGTTGCCATCCGGCGGGAATTATGGTAAAACGAAAAATCACCGCCGATTTGGCGGTGATTTTTCTCAAAATGGTGGACCCAAAGGGATTCGAACCCTCGACCTCTCGGATGCGAACCGAACGCT
>CAVJBM010000126.1:0-14268 GCA_963647775.1 Anaerovibrio sp. | reverse complement strand
GCGCACCCTTCAGGAGGTCCTGGGGCACGAGCACCTGAACACTACCCAGATCTACACCCATGTGGACAGCGATTCCCTGCGCACCGCGGCACTGGCCAACCCCCTGGGCAAGCGCCGGGGACGGCCGAAAAAGGCGGAGCCCGAGGAATAAAGGACGGCAGTATGTGACAGGCTGAATTACTTGTCACATACTGCCGTTTCTATATTTGATCGTCCTTGACCGCGCCGAGAATGTGCAGGAAGCGGAATTCCTCCACATTTTCATAGGTGCTCAGGGGGCGGTCGTCCGCGTCGTTGGAGTGGGCGGCCACCAGAATATTGTCCAGGGTGACCGGATAGCCTACGGATACCACCACCGGCGTGTGGGCGAAGATCTCCCCGCTGGAGGCGAAGCGGATCTGGACGAAGTCGCCGGGGCGCAGGTAGGCGGGGCTCACGGGGACGCCGAAGGGTCCGTCGGACACGGCGGAGCGGGTCATGAAGTCCCAGAAGTACGGCACGCCGGTCCAGGCCGGGGCCCGGTCGTTGACGTTGAGGTAGTACCAGCCGTACTCCGGCGTGTAGTTCATCACGCCGGTGCCGGCGTAGAGGCACTGGGAGGCGAAATTGGTGCAGTCGCCGCCCAGACCGTCGAAATTGTAATAGGCGGGGTTGCGGCCGAAGGCCCAGCGGTGGGCGTACTCCACCGCCGCCCGCCGGTCATAGGGGATCAGCTTGAGCACGGAGGTCAGCTCCCTTCTCCCCCATCATACGCGCCGGCGGAATCGGCTGTGACGGTGATTTTTGCGGAACAAATCCGCCGGAGCACTTGCATTTTTTTAGGTAAGATGCTACAATACGTGCCGTACGACTATATTATATGAAGGAGTGTCAATTATGCCACTGGTCACCACAACCGAAATGTTCAAGAAAGCCTATGACGGCGGTTACGCCATCGGCGCCTTCAACGTCAACAACATGGAGATCGTTCAGGGCATCACCGAGGCCGCCAAGGAGGTCAACGCACCCCTGATCCTGCAGGTATCCAAGGGCGCCCGCGCCTACGCCAACCACACCTATCTGATGAAGCTGGTGGAGGCCGCCATCATCGAGACCGGCCTGCCCATCTGCCTCCATCTGGACCACGGCGACAGCTTTGAACTGTGCAAGAGCTGCATTGACGGTGGCTTCACTTCCGTGATGATCGACGCTTCCAGCAAGCCCTTTGAGGAGAATGTGGCCCTGACCCGTCAGGTGGTGGAGTACGCTCACGACCACGGCGTGGTGGTGGAGGCCGAGCTGGGCACCCTGGCCGGCATCGAGGATGAGGTCAAGGTGGCCGCCCACGAGGCGTCCTACACCCACCCCGAGGAGGTGGAGGAGTTCGTGACCAAGACCGGCTGCGACTCTCTGGCCATCGCCATCGGCACCAGCCACGGTGCCTATAAGTTCACCGCCGCCCAGTGCACCCGCAACGAGAAGGGCGTTCTGGTTCCCCCTCCCCTGCGCTTCGACGTGCTGGAGGAGGTCTCCAAGCGTCTCCCCGGCTTCCCCATCGTGCTTCACGGCTCCTCCTCCGTGCCCCAGGAGTATGTCCGCATGATCAACGAGAACGGCGGCAAGATGCCCGACGCCGTGGGCATCCCCGAGGAGCAGCTGCGCAAGGCCGCCACCATGTCCGTGTGCAAGATCAACATTGACTCCGACCTGCGCCTGGCCATGACCGGCACCATCCGCCAGTTCTTCGCGGAGCACCCCGACAAATTCGACCCCCGCGAGTATCTGAAGCCCGCCCGCGCCAACATCAAGGAACTGGTCAAGCACAAGCTGGTGGACGTGCTGGGCTGCGCCGGCAAGGCCTGAGCGGAAACAGGGAGGATATTGCTTCATGTCTACACTGAAGGGCGCGTGCATCATCGGGCAGTCTGGCGGCCCCACCTCTGTGATCAACGCCAGCGCCTACGGCGTGATCCGCACCGCGCTGGACCATCCTGACATCACCGCCGTCTACGGCGCCGCCCACGGCATCAAGGGTGTGCTGAACGACGAACTCTACGATATGAGCAAGGAGGAGGAGAAGGAACTGGAGCTGCTGCTCAACACCCCCTCCTCCGAACTGGGCTCCTGCCGCTACAAGATCGCCGATCCCGACGAGGACGACACCGACTACAAGCGGATCCTGGAGATCTTCAAGAAGTACGACGTGCGCTACTTCTTCTACAACGGCGGCAACGACTCCATGGATACCTGCTCCAAGATCAGCCGCTATATGGCCAAGGTGGGCTATGAGTGCCGGGTCATGGGCGTGCCCAAGACCATCGACAACGACCTGTTCGGCACCGACCACTGCCCCGGCTTCGCCTCCGCCGCCAAGTATATCGCCAGCTCCTGCGCCGAGGTGTACAAGGACGCCCGGGTCTATGACACCGGCATGGTGACCATCATTGAGATCATGGGCCGCCACGCGGGCTGGCTGGCCGGCTCCGCCGCCCTGGCGGGCCTGGTGGGCTGCGCCCCCGACCTGGTCTATCTGCCCGAGGTGGATTTCGACCTGGATCAGTTCCTGGAGGACGTGCAGGTGATCTTCAAGCGCACCGGCAACTGCCTGGTGGCCGTGTCCGAGGGCATCCACTACTCCGACGGGTCCTTCGTCTCCGACGCCAAGCCCGCCGTCACCGACGGCTTCGGCCACGTGCAGCTGGGCGGCCTGGCCGCCACCCTGGCGGGCATCGTCAAGGCCCGTACCGGCGCCAAGGTTCGGGGGATCGAGCTCTCCCTGCTCCAGCGCTGCGGCGCGCACCTGGCGTCCAAGACCGATATCGAGGAGTCCTTCATGGCGGGCAAGGCCGCCGTGGAGGCCGCCCTGGCCGGCGAGACGGACAAGATGGTGGGCTTTGAGTGCACCCGGGACAACGGCACGTACACCTGCAAGGCCAAGCTGTTCGACCTGGGCGACGTGGCCAACTATGAGAAAAAGGTCCCCCGCGCCTGGATCAACAACGCCGGCAACGGCGTCCGGCAGGAGTTTATCGACTATGTGCTGCCCCTCATCCAGGGCGAGCCCGACCGGCCCCTGGAGAACGGTCTGCCCCGCTTTGCCCGCCTGAACAAGGTCAAGGCCGAGGCGTGACCCCTTCCCTTTTGAAGAAAAACAGCGTGTACCGGAACCGGTACACGCTGTTTTTTCGCTCTTTTTCTCAATAGTTGGTGGCGCGAAGCTGGAAATAGGACTGGGGGTGGGAGCAGACGGGACAGATGTCGGGGGCCTTCTGCCCCACCACGATGTGGCCGCAGTTGGAGCACTGCCAGACCATGTCGCCCTCCCGGGAGAACACGATGCCCTCCTCAATGTTGGCCAGCAGGCGGCGGTAGCGCTCCTCGTGCTCCCGTTCGATCTTGGCCACTGACTCGAACAGGAAGGCGATGTGGTCAAAGCCCTCCGCCCGGGCGGTCTCGGCAAAGCCGGCGTACATGTCGGTCCACTCGTAGTTCTCCCCTGCCGCAGCGTCGGTGAGGTTGCGCTCCGTGCCGGGCATCTCGCCGCCGTTGAGCAGCTTGAACCAGATCTTGGCGTGCTCCTTCTCGTTGCGGGCGGTCTCCTCAAACAGGTCGCCGATCTGGACGTAGCCGTCCTTTTTGGCCTTGGAGGCGTAGTAGCCGTACTTGGTGTAGGCCTGGGACTCCCCCGCGAAGGCTGCCAGCAGATTGGCCTCGGTCTTTGAACCCTTCAATTCCATAAAATGACCTCCTGAATAATTATTGAGAATCACTACTATTTAGTATACCGCATCCGCCGCGATTTTACAAGGGAAATATGAAAAAAGTCCCGGCACTCATGGCGAGTGCCGGGACGGATCGGTTTGGGTCAGACGCCGGTCAGGTGATCCAGGACCTCCACGCCGTACTGCTCCAGCCCCTTGGTCATGGACAGGGCCTCGGTGATGTCGTAATCCACCACGTCGTCTCCCTTCATGGCCACCACGCGGCAGGTCTTGCCCTCCGCCAGCAGCATCACGGCCTCGTGCCCCATATAGGTGGCTGCCATGCGGTCCTTGGCCGTGGGGGAGCCGCCCCGCTGGATGTGGCCCAGGATGGTGACGCGGGTCTCAATGGCGGTCTCATTTTTGATGATGTTGGAGATCTCCATGGCGCCGCCGTTGACCCCCTCGGCCACGATGACCATGAAGTGGGTGCGGCCGGCCAGCCGGGCCCGGCGGATGGGGGCGATCACGTCCCGTTCAACGTCGATGGGCTCCTCCGGCGTGAGCACCACCGTGGCGCCGCAGGCGATGCCCACGGCCATGGCCAGATGGCCCGCGTGGTGGCCCATGACCTCCACCACGGAGCACCGCTCGTGAGAGGCCATGGTGTCCCGCAGGCGGTCAATGTTCTCCAGGGCGGTGTTGCAGGCGGTGTCGTACCCGATGGTGTAGGTGGAGCAGGCAATGTCGTTGTCAATGGTGCCGGGGACGCCGATGACGGAGATGCCGCTCTGGGCCAGGGACAGAAGGCCCTTGAAGGTGCCGTCGCCGCCGATGCCCACCAGGGCGTCCAGCCCCAGCATCTTGCAGGTGTTCAGGGCCTTCTGGCGGCCCTCGTCGGTCTTGAATTCCAGGCTGCGGGCGGAATAGAGCATGGTGCCGCCCAGACGGGAGATGTCGCTGACGCTGTTGAAATCCAGCTGAACGAATTCGCCGTTGATGAGCCCGTGATAGCCGCGCAGGATGCCGATGCACTCAATGCCGCAGTGCATGGCCGTGCGCACCACGGCGCGGATGGCGGCGTTCATGCCGGGGGCGTCGCCGCCGCTGGTGAAAACTCCGATGCGATGGACCGCAGGTTCCATATCGTTTTCCTCCTTGTTACACACTGAGTTCCACGTGCCGGTCGGTGAGCCGGTCACGATAGGTATCCAGAACAGGCCGGACGTACTCGGCCAGGAACTCGTCCACCTGCTCCGGGCAGCGGCCGATGTACCGGGAGGGCTCCAGATGGGCGGTGAGCTCTTCGATGGTCATGCCGAAGGCGGGATCGGCGGCGATCAGTTCCAGCAGGTTGTTTGTCAAGCCAAGATCCTTTACATTGCGCCCGGCCTCCAGGGAGTGCTCGCGGATGAGCTCGTGGAGGACCTGGCGGTCGCCGCCGCGCTTGACGGCGTCCATCATGATGTTCTCGCTGGCCATGAAGGGCAGCTCCTCCATGATGTGGCGCTCGATGACCTTCTCGTGGACCACAAGGCCGGCGGTGATGTTCTCGTAGATGCCCAGGATGCCGTCCACGGCCAGGAACGCCTCTGGCACGGAGATACGCTTGTTGGCGGAGTCATCCAGCGTGCGCTCGAACCACTGGCAGGAGGCGGTGACGGCGGGGTTCATGGCGTCGGCCATCACGTACCGGGCCAGGGCGCAGATGCGCTCGCTCCGCATGGGGTTGCGCTTGTAGGGCATGGCGGAGGACCCGATCTGCTTGCTCTCGAAGGGCTCCTCCACCTCTTTCAGGTGGCAGAGCAGCCGCAGGTCGTTGGCGAACTTGCTGGCGGACTGGGCGATGCCGGAGAGGGTGGCCAGCACGGCGGCGTCCACCTTGCGGGAGTAGGTCTGCCCGGACACGGGGACGGTGTCCGCAAAGCCCATTTCCCGGGCAATGCGGCGGTCCAGTTCCCGGCACTTTGCGTGGTCGCCCTCGAAGAGCTCCAGGAAGGACGCCTGGGTGCCGGTGGTACCCTTGCAGCCCAGGAGCCGCAGGTGGTCGATGCGGTAGCCCACCTCGTCCAGATCCTGGAGCAGGTCGTTCATCCACAGGGTGGCGCGCTTGCCCACGGTGACCAGCTGGGCGGCCTGAAAGTGAGTGAAGCCAAGGGTCGGCAAGGCTTTATACTTGTCAGCAAATTTGGCCAGGTTGTCCAGCACCCGGACCAGCTCCGTGCGGATGAGCTCCAGCCCGTCCCGCATGAGGATGATGTCGGTATTGTCGCCCACATAGCAGCTGGTGGCGCCCAGGTGGATGATGGGCATGGCGGTGGGGCATACAGCGCCGAAGGTATGGATGTGCGCCATCACGTCGTGGCGCAGCTCGCGCTCCTTCTGGGCGGCGTATTCGTAATCAATGTCTGTGAGATGGGCCTCCATCTCGTCGATCTGCTGCTGAGTGACAGGCAGCCCGAGCTCCATCTCCGCCCTGGCCAGGGCGACCCAGAGCCGCCGCCAAGTGGAGAATTTCCGGTCGGGAGAGAAAATGAACTGCATCTCCCTGCTGGCGTACCGGGCGGACAGCGGGCTTTCGTAGATCGGCTTCTCCAAGGGAAAACACCTTCCTTCCATAACTGAGCTATTATATCACGCTTCCGGGGCAGAGACAAGATGCAATCCAAAAAAGAAACAGGCTGTGCATCACACAGCCTGTTTCGAAGACATTCCAGTTAGAGATCAGCCCTGCTCGCGCATCTTGGCGAAGCACTCGCTGCAGTAAACAGGACGGTCGGACTTGGGCTCAAAGGGGACCTTGGCCTCGCCGCCGCAGCTGGCGCAGACAGCGGTGAAGTACTCGCGGGGACCGCGGGCAGCGGCCTTGCGGGCGTCACGGCAAGCCTTGCAGCGCTGGGGCTCGTTCTGGAAGCCGCGCTCGGCGTAGAACTCCTGCTCACCGGCGGTGAACACGAACTCCTGGCCACACTCTTTGCAAACTAAAGTCTTGTCTTCGTACATGGAAATACCCTCTCTTTGATTGCCCAGAACCGGAAATGATCTTGCTGGGACTAAAATATTTGCGTCAGCTTTCGCTGGTAACGCCAAGATGCCGGGCCGCCTTCCGGCGGATGCGCTGGATCGCGTTGTCCACGGACTTTTTGCTCCGCCCGGTCTGCCGGGCGATCTCCGGACAGGAGCAGCCCTCCAGATAGAGGGCCAGGATCCGCTGCTCCAGAGGGGATAGCCGCTGCTTCAGGCCGGCCAGCCGCTCCTCCACCTCTTCCCTGCCGATGAGACTTTCCTCCGGCCCGGTCTGGGGCTGGAACTGCTCCGCATGCTCCTCCATGGAGACGCTGCGGTTCAGGGGGGTGTGTTTTTCCCGGGCGGCGGAGGCCACCGCGGAGCGGATGCGGTTGCGGATACATACCTCGGCGTAGGTCCGGAAGGAGACGTCCCGCGCGCCGTCGTAAGAGCGGATGGCGCTGAGCAGGCCGAACATGGCCTCCTGCAGCAGGTCCTCACTGTCCCCGCCGGCGAGGAAGTACGGGCGGGCGCAGGCCCGCGCGAAACGCAGGTGGCGCAGGACCAAAAGCTCCTCCGCCTGGGCGTCCTTCTGGGCGGCAAGATGGCATAACATCTCGTCAGACAGTTCAGTTTTGCTCGTTTCGGTAATATCCATAAACAACCTTTACCATTATTAGCATAAAACCGTGGAAATGTCAACCTATTTTTAGATATTTTCTAAAAATAAACCGTTACTTTTCTTGGCTCTTTATCAAATCTGCCAAATCCTCCGCCACAGACCGCGCCAGAGCGGCTTCAGAGGCCTCTACCATGACGCGGACCAGGGCCTCGGTCCCGGAGGGCCGGATCAAAATGCGGCCGTCTCCGGCCATCTGGACCTCCTTGGCGGCGATGGCGTCCCGCAGCCAGCCGGCGCCCATGACCCGCTGCTTGGCGTCGTTGTCCGCCACGGGGACGTTGATGAGCTCCTGGGGGAAGCGGCGGCAGGCGCCGAACACCTCGGAGGCCTTCCTTCCGCTGCGGCGCAGCAGGTCCAGGATCTGCAGGGCGGTGAGCTCGCCGTCGCCGGTGGTGGCGTGCTCCAGGAAGATCATGTGGCCGGACTGCTCGCCGCCCAGGGCGTAGCCCTTTTCCAGCATCCGCTCCAGCACGTTGCGGTCGCCCACGGCGGTGCACTCCAGGGCCATGCCGTGGTCCCGGACGAAGCTGTGGAGGCCAATATTGCTCATGACCGTGGCCACCACGGCGCTGCCGGGCAGCTTGCCCCGCTCCAGCAGGTCCAGGCCGCAGGCGGCCATGATCTGGTCGCCGTCGATGAACTCTCCCCTCTCGTCCACAGCCAGGCAGCGGTCGGCGTCGCCGTCAAAGGCGATGCCGATGTCGTAGCCGCCGGCCTTCACCATGGCGGCCAGGGCGTCGATGTGGGTGGAGCCGCACTTGGCATTGATGTTGACCCCGTCCGGGTCGGCGTTGATGACGTCGGTGCGCAGCTTGTCAAAGCGGTCGAAGAGCCGGGCGGCGGTGGCGGAGGCCGCGCCGTTGGCGCAGTCCACCAGGATGCGCAGGCCGCCCAGGTCGGACTCTACGGTGCCCTCCAGGTGGTCGATATAGTCCTCCGACGCCTTGGGAGCCACGTAGCTGACCTTGCCGATATCCCCGTGGGTCTTCATGGGGATGTTGTTGTGGCCGAAGAGGACGATGTCCTCGATCTTCTCCTCCAGCGCGTCGGACAGCTTGAAGCCCTGGCCGTTGAAGATCTTGATGCCGTTGTGCTCAAACGGGTTGTGACTGGCGGAAATGACGATGCCGGCGTCGGCGTGCTCATCCACCGTCACCCAGGCCACGCCGGGGGTGGGCAGCGTGCCCAGGTCCAGCACGTTGGCCCCGGCGGTGCACAGACCGGCGATGAGGGAGCCCTTCAGCAGGTCGCCGGAGATGCGGGTGTCCTTGCCGATGGTGACGAGGGGCTTCTCCCCCGCCGCTTTGTTCTGGGCCAGCACCGCCGCGGCGGCCAGGCCCACCTTATAGGCCAGATCGGCGTCCAGCCCGGCGTTGACCACGCCGCGGATGCCGTCGGTCCCAAAGAGTTTACCCATTTCTGATCATCCTTTATCCGTATTGAAACTCAGCTGCTCCATGCCGGCGGGGGCTCCGCCGGGGATGGGCAGGCCGAGGTGCTCGTATGCCTTGGGGGTGACGCAGCGGCCCCGGGGGGTGCGGGTCAGGAAGCCCAGCTGCATGAGATAGGGCTCGTACACGTCCTCCAGGGTGACCGATTCCTCGTTGATGGTGGCGGCCAGGGTGTCCAGGCCCACGGGGCCGCCGCCGTAGTGCTCGATGATGCTGCGCAGCATCCGGCGGTCGATGTCGTCCAGGCCCAGCCAGTCGATCTCCAGCGCCTGGAGGGCCCGATCGGCCACCTCCCGGGTGATGACGCCGCCGGCGGTGACCTGCGCGAAGTCCCGCACCCGGCGGAGCATCCGGTTGGCGATGCGGGGGGTGCCCCGGCTGCGGCGGGCGATCTCCAGGGCACCGTCGTCCTCAATGGGGACGCCCAGAATACCTGCCGACCGCTTGACGATGAGGGCCAGTTCCTCCGGGGTGTAGAGCTCCAGCCGGAGGGTGACGCCGAAGCGGTCCCGCAGAGGGGCGGAAAGCTGCCCGGCCCGGGTGGTGGCGCCGATGAGGGTGAACTTGGGCAGGTCCAGCCGGATGGAGTTGGCGGAGGGGCCCTTGCCGATGATGATATCGATGGCGTAGTCCTCCATGGCCGGGTAGAGGATCTCCTCCACCTGGCGGTTCAGCCGGTGGATCTCGTCCACGAAGAGAATGTCGTTCTCCTGGAGATTGGTGAGCAGGGCCGCCAGATCGCCGGGCTTTTCGATGGCCGGGCCGGAGGTGATGCGGATGTTGACCCCCATCTCGTTGGCGATGATGCCGGAGAGCGTGGTCTTGCCCAGGCCCGGCGGGCCGTGGAGCAGGACATGGTCCAGAGGCTCGCTGCGCATTTTCGCCGCCCGGATGAAAATTTCAAGGTTGCTCTTGGCCTTCTCCTGGCCGATGTACTCCGCCAGGGTCTTGGGCCGCAGGGAGCCCTCCCCCTCGTCCTCCGGCGTGAGGGTGGTGGTCACCAGCGGCGCGAACTCCTCGGATTCCACGCCCTGGCTGGAAAAATCAATGGACAATCGGCTCTCCCCCTCACTTTATCATTTTTTTCAGGCACTGCTTGATGATCTGCTCCAGGGTCAGGCTCTCCAGGTCGAGCCCCTTCAGGGCCGCGGCAATCTCCGGCTGGCTGTAGCCCAGTACCGCCAGCGCGGCGGCGGCCTCGCCGGTCTTGTCCTGGGGGATCACCGTGGAGCCGCCGGCAAAGCCCTCCATGCCGCCCGCCGTGAACTGCCCCTTGGACAGCTTATCCTTTAACTCCAGGATGATGCGCTGGGCGATCTTCTTCCCCACGCCGGGGGCGGAGGTCAGGGCCTTCTCGTTGCCGGAGACGATGGCCAGGGCAAAGTTCTCCGGGCTGTTGCAGGAGAGGATGGCCAGCGCGGCCTTGGGCCCCACGCCGGACACCCCTAAGAGCATCTTGAAGGTGGCCAGCTCCTGCTCGGAGGAGAAGCCGTAGAGCTCGAAAATATCCTCCTTCACGTAGAGAAAAGTGTAAAGCTTTGATACTTTACCCACATTGAGAGAAGAGAGGGTATAGGCGGTGGTGTTGCAGGCGTACCCCACCCCGCCGCAGTCGATGACCGCCAGGTTGGGGGCAATATGGGCCACAGGGCCCTGCACGTAGTAAAACATGAAAATTCCTCCGAAAGTCAGACTCCGGCCAGCAGGGACGTGGACGAACGGGCGTGGCACAGGGCGATGGCCACGGCGTCGGCGGCGTCGTCCGGCTTGGGCACCGCGGACAGGCCCAGGATGCGCTTGGTCATGTCCATGACCTGCCGCTTTTCCGCCTTGCCGTACCCCACCACCGCCTGCTTCACCTGGGACGGATTGTATTCATAGATGGGCAGGCCGTTTTTCTCCGCCGTCATGAGGATCACTCCCCGGGCCTGGGCCACACCGATGCCGGTGGTGACGTTGTTGTTGAAGAACAGCTCCTCAATGGCCAGGGCGTCTGGATGGAACTGGCCGATGAGTTCCTCCAGATCCCGGCCGATCTGCCATAGCCGGGCGGAAAGGCGCACTCCCGCGGGCGTATTGATGGCCCCGCAGGCCACCAGCCGCTGGCGCGTGCCCTGGCTCTCCACCAGGCCAAAGCCCACGATGGCGTAGCCGGGGTCGATCCCCAGGATCAGCACAGGCTCACCCCCTGAATTGGTATCAAAATATTCTATCATACCGGGGGTGCAAAGGCAAGAAAAAACGGCAGACAGTCCGCACTTTCAGCGGCTGTCTGCCGTTTCCGGCGTTTTGTCAGGCCCTGGGGTGGGCCTTGGCGTACACGTCCCGCAGCTTCTGGCTGACCACCTGGGCATAGATCTGGGTAGAGGAGATGTCCGCGTGGCCCAGCATCTCCTGGATGGAGCGCAGGTCCGCCCCGTTCTCCAGCAGATGGGCGGCGAAGGAATGGCGCAGGGTGTGGGGGGTGATGTCCTTGCTGATGCCAGCCTTCTCCTGGTACTGCTTCACGATCTTCCAGAAGCCCTGGCGGCTCATGCGGTCGCCGTTCATGTTGACGAAGAGGGCGCTCTCGTGGGGGTCCTCCAGCAGCTGGGGGCGGATGTCGTTGATGTACCCGGCCAGAGCCCGGACCGCCGCCTTGTACAGGGGGATGATGCGCTCCTTGTTCTTGCCGGCGCAGCGGACAAAGCCAACGGAGAGGTTCACGTCCTGGAGGTCCAGGGCGATGAGCTCGGACACCCGGATGCCCGTGGCGTACAGGACCTCCAGCATGGCCTTGTCCCGGCCGCCCTTGGCGTCGGAGGGGTCGGGCTGCTCCAGAAAGAGGTCCACCTCCCTGCTGGTCAGGATCTCCGGGAGGCGGCGCTCCAGCTTGGTGGGGGTGAAGCCCTTGGCGGGGTTGGCCGGCGTGTGGTGGCCGGCCACCATGTAGCAGTAGAAGGATTTCAGGGCCGCCACCGAGCGGACCACCGTGGCGTCGGACTTGCCCTTGGCGGAGAGATAGGCGGCGTACTGCCGCACGTCGTCCCGGGTGACCTGGGGCAGGGCGATGCCCTCCCCATCCAGCCACTGGGAGAACTGCCGCACGTCCCGCAGATAGGAGCTGAGGGTGTTTTCGGACGCCTTCTTCTCCCGGACGAGCCAGTTTTCATAGCCGGACAGATAATCCATGGACCCTCACCTCCTTATAATTTCACAATTCAAAGCATCTGGCCCACACCACAGACACCAGCCCAGGCACGGCCAGCCGCTGGAGCACGATGGCCAGCACCGTGAGCAAAAGGGCTGCGGCGGCAGCGGGAACGCAGTCCCCGGCGGATGGCCGTCCCCCGCCCCGGAGCCGGTCCACGGCGCACCGAAGGCCGGGGCAGGCTGCCGCGAACAGCGCGGGCAGTCCCAGCAGCGCGGACACGCCCAGCAGCGCCCAGGCGGCCTTGAGCCCGTCGCCGCCCAGCAGGGCCGCGAAGCTGCCCGCCGTGAAGCACAGCAGAAAGCCCCGCAGGAACAGCAGCAGCGGGATGCCTGCCGCCCCCAGGGCCGTCAGGCCCAGGACAAAGGCCGCCAGGGGCCAGCGAAGCTGGTCCCACACGTCCCGCAGCAGCGGCTGGCGGGCGCCCTCCGCCGCCTGAGCCAGGCAGGCCCGCAGCGTATCCGCCAGGGCGGCGTCCGGCGTGCGCAGCGCCGCAAAGATCAGCCCTGCCGCAGCGCCCGCCGCGAAGCACAGTCCGGGCACCGCCAGACGCCCCAGCTCCGCCCTGGAGAGGACGATGCCGCCCCGCAGCCGTTTTGCCATTCCTGCCATGTGGAGATCACCTCATAGACAGGCTATTCACGGCCGCGAACCGCTATGCCAAAAACTCCGGGCCGAAGGGGCAGAAAAACACACGGCGCGAAGCCGTGTGCGTTGGACGGACTGATTCGTTGCGATAACTATACACCGCCCGGGGGCCGATTGCAAGGGCTTTCCGGCAGTCTGCGCAATTTTGTGTCTTATGTACATATCTTATGTAAACAATATTATGTATACCGATGGAACGGAGCGAAGGGCGGGACGTCCTGCCCACTCCATCTTGTGGGTGTGGGGTCGGCTGGGCGCAAATCTTGATTATCGCGGCGGGACAAGGGTTTCGGGCTGCTCCCCTGCCTGGGAAAAACGGGCGGTCCATGGCCGAAATGGCATCGGCGTTTTCACAAGAGGGGCGGGCGATCACTGGGCGGCGCCCCGGTCCTGGGGTTTTATGTCCCCGTTCTGAACGGGTGTGCCGTCCCGCCGGGGCGCGGCATAGGCTGGTATGGCAGAACTGCCGCATCAACTCCAAGGAGGAACATTGCTTTGGAATTCGAACCCATTCCCCGCCCCTGCGAGGACGCCGACGGCGAACTGCCGTCCTGCGCGCCACTGGCGGTGCCCTATGTACCCTTTCAGCAGAATGACCCCAAGAAGTACACCCAGACCGACGCCCTGGCCAACGGCACCCTGTTCCCCGGGCTGAACCTTCCCTTCCATTTGAACACTGCCCCCTCCTCCCTGCCGGAGACCGCCATACTGGAACTCCAGGCGCTGGACTTCGTGCTGGACGAACTGGGGCTGTATCTGGACACCCATCAGGCGGACGCCGAGGCGTTCCAGCTTTACCGCCAGTACAATAAGCTGGCCCAGGAGGGCCGCCGCCGCTACGAGGCCAAGTACGGCCCCCTGACCAAGATGGCCGCGGCCCAGATGGAGCGGTACACCTGGCTCAACGACCCGTGGCCCTGGGAGTACCGGCAGGAAGGAGGCGCGCGCTGAATGTTTGTGTATGAGAAGAAGCTCCAGTTCCCGGTGAAGATCAAGACCCCCAACCCCAAGCTGGCGGCGGCCATCATCAGCCAATACGGCGGGCCGGACGGCGAACTGGGGGCCTCCCTGCGCTACCTGTCCCAGCGGTACTCCATGCCCTATTCGGAGATCAAGGGTTTATTGACCGATATCGGTACAGAGGAACTGGGCCACATGGAAATGGTGGCGGCCGTGGTCCATCAGCTGACCCGGAACCTCACGCCCCAGCAGGTGAAGGAGGCCGGCTTTGAAGCCTACTTCGTGGACCACACCACCGGCGTCTACCCGCAGTTCGCGTCGGGCTATCCCTGGTCGGCGGCCACCATGCAGGTCACTGGCGACGTCATTGCCGACCTCACCGAGGACCTGGCCGCCGAGCAGAAGGCCCGGGTCACCTACGACAACATCCTCCGGCTCTCCGACGACCCGGACGTGACCAACGTCATCCGCTTCCTGCGGGAGCGGGAGATCGTCCATTTCCAGCGGTTTGGCGAAGCGAAGCGTACAAGATGGAGCCGGCGAACAGAGCTGCTGACACAAAGAGCATCCAAGGACTTTGTCCTTGGATGCTCTCAAATTTAATTTTTTTGATGTTCTGAAGTCACACAAACTGCCCTGCTGTATGCACGG